>JBFLKR010000212.1:0-7327 GCA_040883295.1 Acidimicrobiia bacterium | reverse complement strand
TACCCCTGGTTTCCCAACCTGGGCCGGGGCCCGGGTGTGACTGGTGCCCCCGGGCCCCTGCTCTCTGGTGCTTGGTGCTTGGTGCTTGGTGCTTGGTGCTTGGTGCTCGCCTAGCCCTCGGCGTTCTCGCCGGGGACCCGGTCGATCCACTCCTCGATGCGCTCCTCCGCGATCTCCAGCAAGCCCGAGACGAGCTCGTCGCGGCTGACGCCGTTGTCGGCGGCCACCTCGGCGACGCTCTGGCCGTCTGCCAGTGCGTCGGCCAGGTCGGACGCCTCGATGCCGATCACGTCGGCGGCATTGGCGAGACCGGCGGCGGCCACCGGGTGGTTGCGGACGAAGCGGCGGTCGGCGGGGGAGCGGTCGACGAGCTCGTCGACCCGCTCGGCCACCCGCTCGGCCATCGTCTCGGCGCGCTCGGGGTCGATGCGACCGTCCTCGACCGCCTCGTCGATGGCGGCCTCGGAGGCGGCGATGATGGCGTCGGTGAGCTCGTCGCGCTCGATCCCCTGGTCGGCCGCCGCCTCGGCGACGGTCGCGCCGTCGGCGATCGCCTCCCGGAAGGCGTCGGTGTCGAGGCCGAGGTCCTCGACGACGTCCTGGACGATGCCGCCGCGGGGGCCGTCACCCGGGCGACCGAGGCGGGCCCCGGCGTCGCCGAGCCGCTCCCGGTCCCGGTCGTGCACGCCGAGGGGGGTGACCTCGGCGTCATCGATCGCCACGACGGCGTCGTCCAGCGTGAGGGCCTCGGCACCGTCTGAGGTGCCGAGGGTCCCGGCCCAGAAGCCGCCGGCCACGAAGGCGAGCCCGGCAAGGCCGGCGATGATCAGGTTCCTGGTTCGCATGGTGCGTCCTTTCGGTGGGGTTGGTCTGCACCCTGTCCACCCCCACGATCGGGATCCCTGCTGGCAATCGTCCCCGAACGGGCTGGGAGTTCCCTGTGAATCGGGGCGCCTCCCGACAAGTTGGGACGCCGGACCTACCGTTCCTATGCTCGCCCACCGATACACCATGGAACTCGCCGACTACTTCCCAGTGCTGGTCATGTTCGTGCTCGCCACCGGGTTCGTGGCGATCTCGGTCGGCGTCGCCCGCATCGTCTCCCACCGAGGTCCGTCCACTCCCGAGAAGGTCGCCCCCTACGAGTGCGGCATCGTGCCCGAGGTCGAGCCCTCGCAGCGATTCCCGGTCAAGTTCTATCTCGTGGCGATCCTCTTCGTGATCTTCGACGTCGAGATCATCTTCCTGTTCGCCTGGGCCGCCAACTTCCCCGAGCTCGGGTGGTTCGGCGTCGCCTCGGTGGGCGTCTTCACGCTCTTCGTCCTCGAGACCCTCCTCTATGTATGGCGGCGTGGGGCACTCGACTGGAACATCCGTCGTCGTCGTCGCCGCTTCGCCGCCGCCAGTCCCATCCCGCAGGCCTACGAGGAGGCTGCCTGATGGGGGCGGCACCGCTTCCCCCCGGCATCGTCACCTCCCGCCTCGACAAGGCGGCGGGGTGGGTCCGCAACCAGAAGATCGCCCGGTGGGCGCAGACGCGCTCGATGTTCCCCGCCACCTTCGGCCTTGCCTGCTGCGCCATCGAGATGATGGCGACCGGGTCCGCCCACTACGACCTCGCCCGCTTCGGCATGGAGGTGTTCCGGGCGTCGCCCCGCCAGGCCGACCTCATGATCGTGGCGGGTCGCGTGAGCCAGAAGATGGCCCCGGTCCTCCGTCAGGTCTACGACCAGATGCCGGACCCCAAGTGGGTGATCTCCATGGGCGCCTGCGCCAGCTCGGGCGGCATGTTCAACAACTATGCCCTCGTCCAGGGCGTCGACCACATCGTCCCGGTCGACATCTACGTGCCCGGATGCCCACCGGGCCCGCAGTCGCTCATGCACGGGATCCTCACCCTCCACGACAAGGTCATGTCGGGGGAGATGGCGCGATGAGATCGGGTACGACGGTGCGACGGTGCGACGGCACGACGGACGGGGTGGACCGTGGCTGAGGACACGCCCGTCGACGAGGCCCCCGAGGATGAGATCGTCGAGGAGACGGTGCCCGAGCGGGCGTTGCCCGAGCATCCGGTGCTTCGACAGCTCGTCGAGGCCGACGAGTCGCTCGAGTGGTTCCTGTCGGCCGGCCAGGACGTCGTGGCGGTGCCCGCCGATCGGCTCGCCGAGGTGGGGGCCGCCGCCCGCGACGCCGGCTTCGAGATGGGCGCCGACCTCACCGCCGTCGACCGCCTCGGCATCCGCGATCCCCGCTTCGAGGTGGTGGTCAACCTCCTGAGCATCCAGCACAACGTCCGGCTCCGACTCCTCGTCACCGTGCCCGACGAAGAGGATCCCGTCGTGCCCACCCTGAGCCACGTGTGGCCGGGTCTCGAGTTCTTCGAGCGCGAGGTGTACGACATGTTCGGGATCCGCTTCGAGGGCCACGACGACCTCACCCGGATCCTCATGCCCGACGACTGGATCGGGCACCCCCTTCGCAAGGACTACGCCACCGGCGAGGTCCCCGTGCAGTTCAAGGCGAGCCCGAAGGCCGTGTGATGTCCACCACCGACGAGAACGCCACCGACGCCCCCGAGACCGACGCCCCCGAGACCGAGACCCGGGACCTCTGGATGACCGGCACCGAGGAGCCCCAGTGGCTGCTCGACGCCACCGACGAGGGTGCCCAGGAGATGCAGCTCGTCGAGACCGCCGAGCGACTCCGCGACCAGCTCGGCACGACGGTCATGGACGACTTCGTGGTGTTGGAGGAGGGCATCACCGACGACGACCTCATGATCGTCAACATGGGCCCCCAGCACCCCTCCACCCACGGGGTGCTCCGCCTCAACGTCGAACTCGAGGGCGAGGTCGTCCGCCGGGTGAAGCCGATCATCGGTTACCTCCACACCGGCATGGAGAAGACCGGCGAGACCCTGACCTACCTGCAGGGCCCCACGAACGTCACCCGCATGGACTACCTGGCGCCGATGTTCAACGAGCTGGCGTTCTCGTTGGCCGTCGAGCAGCTCCTTGGTATCGAGGTGCCGCCTCGGGCCGCCGCGATCCGGGTGCTCATGACCGAGCTCAACCGGGCCTCGTCGCACCTCGTGGCCCTCGCCACCGGTGGCATGGACGTCGGGGCGCTCTCGATGATGCTCTACGGGTTCCGCGAGCGCGAGGCGATCCTCGACTTCTTCGAGAAGACCTCGGGCCTGCGGATGAACCACAACTACATCCGCCCCGGCGGCGTCGCCGCCGACCTTCCCGACGGGTGGCAGGACGACGTCGAGTCGATCCTCACCGCCCTCCCCGCCGCCCTCGTCGAGTTCGACGACCTCCTCAAGGAGAGTCCCATCTGGAAGGGTCGGCTCGTCGACAACGGGATCATCACCACCGAGGAGTGCCTCGCCTGGTCGATCACCGGCCCGATCCTCCGCTCGACCGGCCTCGCCCACGACCTCCGCAAGTCGATGCCGTACTCGGGCATCGACCAGTACGCCTTCGAGGTCCCCGTCGGCGAGCAGGGCGACTCCTACGACCGCTACCGGGTGCGGGTCGAGGAGATCGGCCAGTCGCTCTCGATCGTCCGCCAGGTCGCCGAGACGATCCCCGCCGGCGACTACAAGACCGAGGACCGAAAGATCACACCCCCGCCCCGCAAGCGGATCGACGAGTCGATGGAGGCCCTCATCCACCACTTCAAGATCCACACCGAGGGCTTCAAGGTGCCCGAGGGCGAGGCGTACGTCGCCATCGAGTCCCCCCGTGGCGAGCTCGGCTGCTACCTCGCCAGCGACGGCAGCGCCAAGCCGCTGCGGATGCACACCCGGGCCCCGTCGTTCGCCAACCTCCAGGCCATCCCGATCATGCTGTCCGACTCGCTGCTGGCCGACGCCATCGCCGCCCTCGCCAGCGTCGACCCGGTGATGGGAGACGTGGACCGATGACGGCTTCTCGCTGCGCTCGAAGCTTCGAGTTTCGGCGGTGCCGAAACTCGGGCTCCGCTGCGCTCGCCGTACGTCGGTACTTCGGTAGGTCGGTACTACGGACGTCGGTCGTACCGTCGTACCGTCGTACCGTCGTACCCGCCCGGGGAGCAAGGGCATGAGCTGGTCCGACGAGTCCATGGCCCGTGCCGCCGACATCGTCGCTCGGTATCCGCAGCCTCGGTCGGCGATCATGCCGTTGTTGTACGTCGCCATGCGCGAGGACGGGTACCTCACCGACGACGGCATGCGCATGGTCGCCGAGCTCACCGGCGTGACCCCCGCCCAGGTGCAGTCGGCCGCCTCCTTCTACAACATGTACAAGCGGGAGCCGAAGGGGCGCTACCTCGTCTCCGTCTGCACCTCCATCTCCTGCTTCCTGCTCGGCGCCGACGACGTCATGGCCGCCGTCGAGGCCGAGTCCGGTGTGCCGGCCGGAGAGGCCGACGACGAGATCGGTGTCGAGCACGCCGAGTGCATCGGCGCCTGTGGCGGCGCACCCGCCTGCCTCGTCAACTACGAGCTCGTGGAGGGCCTCACCCCCGAGAAGGCGGCCGAGCTGGTCGCCTGGCTGCGCTCTGCCAAGCCCGAGGTGATCAATGCCGACGAGCTCCAGGCGCTCTTCGGCGGCCGCACGTCGTTCGACTGGGCGATCGCCGAGGACAACGGCGCCGTCGGCCCCTACCCGGCCTTCGGACCCCTCGGCACGGCGGCGGAGAACACGCCGGCGCTCGAGCCCGGACGCCAGGGGGTGGGCCGGTGACGCTCGCTTCGCTCGCAGGTACGACCGTACGACGGTACGACCGTACGACCGACGCGTTTGGATCCGTCGTACCGTCGTACCGTTGTACCGATGTACGCCGCACCGGAGGTGCGGCGTGATCCGTGAGTACCTCACGCGGCGGATGAATGCCCACCCCACCGACTCGCACACGATGGAGCGGTACCTGGCCACCGGTGGCTACGAGGCGGCTCGGGGCGTCATCGGCAGGACCCGGGACGAGCTCGTCGAGACCGTCAAGGAGTCGGGTGTCATCGGGCGCGGCGGCGCCGGCTTCCCGGCCGGCGTGAAGTGGTCGTTCATGGCCCCCGCCCGTCCCGCCTATCTCACCGTCAACGCCGACGAGTCGGAGCCCGGGACCTTCAAGGATCGCCAGCTGCTCGAACGGGATCCCCACAGCCTCGTCGAGGGGATCATCATCGCGTCGATCGCCAACGAGGTGCACCACGCCTTCGTGTACGTCCGGGGCGAGTATCCCAAGCCCGCCCGACGGCTCCAGCAGGCCGTCGCCGACGCCTACGAGCGGGGTTTTCTCGGCACGGGCATCTTCGACAGCGACTACGACCTGGAGGTGACCGTCCACCTCGGTGCCGGCGCCTACATCTGCGGCGAGGAGACGGCGCTCATCAACAGCCTCGAGGGCCGCCGCGGCGAGCCCCGGCTCAAGCCGCCCTACTTCCCCGCCGCCAAGGGCCTCTACATGCAGCCGACGATCGTCAACAACGTCGAGACGATCTGCAACCTGCCCCACATCTTCACCGATGGCGTCGACGCCTACCGGGGCCTCGGCCACGAGGCCGACACCGGCACGTTCCTCACCTCGATCTCCGGCCACGTCAAGCGGCCCGGCAACTACGAGATCGTCCACGGCATCACCTGGCGCGAGCTCATCTACGACGTCGCCGGCGGCATCCGCGACGACCACGAACTGAAGGCCTGGGTGCCCGGCGGGGCATCGGCCCCGTGGTTCGTGCCGGGCGAGCACCTCGACCTCGAGGTCACCAAGGACGTGACCGGCGCCCACGGCTCGATGCTCGGCTCCGGTGCGGTCATCGTCATGGACCACACCACCGACATGGTCGCCGCCGCCGAGCGCCTCGTCCGCTTCTTCTCCGAGGAATCCTGCGGCCAGTGCACGCCGTGCCGCGAGGGCACGACCTGGCTCGACCAGATCCTCCAGCGAGTCCTCGCCGGGGGTGGACGGGCGAGCGACATCGACCTCCTCATGGACGTGTCGGACAACATCTCCGTCGGGCTCGGCTGGCCCCCCAAGCAGACGACGATCTGCCCGCTCGGGCCCTCGGCGGTGAGCGCGGTCATGTCGCTCGTGCGCCACTTCCGCGACGAGGTGGAGGCGCACGTCGCCGCCGCCGGCGGCACCCCGGTGACGATCTCGGCAGGGGTGGGCAGGTGAGCGACGCACCCGACCGGGTCACCATCACGATCGACGGCACCCCCCGCGAGGTGGCGGCCGGTGAGATGCTCATCAAGGCCGCCGAGGACACGGGAACCTACATCCCCCGGTTCTGCTGGCACCGCCGCATGAACCCGGTCGGCATGTGCCGGATGTGCCTGGTCGAGGTCGAAGGCCCTCGCGGCGTGATGCTCATCCCCTCGTGCACCCAGCCGGTCGCCGACGGCATGGTCGTCCACACCGAGTCGCCCACGGTGAAGAAGGCCCAGGAGGGCATCCTCGAGTTCCTCCTCCTCAACCACCCGCTCGACTGCCCCGTCTGCGACAAGGGCGGCGAGTGCCCCCTCCAGGACCAGACCCTCTCCCACGGGCCCGGCGACAGCCGGTTCGTGGAGGAGAAGCGCCACTTCGAGAAGCCGATCCCCATCTCGGACCTCGTCCTGTTGGACCGGGAACGCTGCATCCTGTGCGCTCGCTGCACCCGTTTCTCCGACGAGATCTCGGGTGACCCGCTCATCGAGTTCATGGACCGCGGGAACGTCGCCCAGGTCAACACGTTCCCCGACGAGCCGTTCTCCTCCTACTTCTCGGGCAACACCGTCCAGATCTGCCCGGTCGGGGCACTCACCGCCAAGGCCTACCGATTCCGCGCCCGGCCATGGGACCTCAAGGAGGTGGCGTCGACCAACCCCACCACCACCTCCGGCGACTCGATCACCGTGCAGGCCAGCCAGGGGCGGGTGGTGCGCTTCCTCGGAGTCGACAACGACGCCACCAACCACGGCTGGCTCGACGACCGCTCCCGGTTCGGGTTCGAGTGGCTCGCCTCGGACGATCGCCTCACCATGCCGCTCGCCCGCTCGGGCGATGGCCACGCCGAGCTCGGCTGGGGCGAGGCGCTGGCGGCGGCCGCCGAACAACTCACGGCCGTCATCGACGCCCACGGACCGGCGGCCGTCGCTGCCATCGGCGGAGCCCGCGGCACCAACGAGGACGCCTACGCCCTCGCCACCTTCATGCGCCAGACGATCGGCTCGCCGCACCTCGACGCCCGCCTCGATGACGGCCTCGGCACCCACCTCCTCACCTCGCTGGCCGGGAGGGGCCGGATCGGCGACCTCGAGTCGGCGAAGACGATCCTCGTGTGGGCCGCCGACCT
>JBFLKR010000211.1:0-3194 GCA_040883295.1 Acidimicrobiia bacterium | reverse complement strand
GGTGGAGTGGCGCCTCTCGGGCCCGACCGTCTGCGAGGTCATCGACCCGGACACCGAGTCGGCCCTCCGCGCCCGGATCGGCCCCGACCCGCTCGCCGGCGACGACCCGGGGCCGTTCGTCGATCGCCTCTCGCGCACTCGGCGGCCGATCGGCCGGGTCCTCCTCGACCAGGCCGTCATCGCCGGTGTCGGCAACGTCTACCGGGCCGAGATCCTCTTCCTGGCCGGGGTGGATCCCCGTCGGCCCGCCGACGACCTCACCAACGACGAGGCGGCGACGATCTGGGACATCGCCGCCGAACAGCTCGCCGCCGGCGAGCGGTCCGGGCGGATCGTCACGGTCCTCCCGGCCGATGTCGATGTCCCGTCCCTGTCGATGGTGCCCAGGGGCGAGCGCGTCTACGCATACAAACGCGACGGCCTGCCCTGTCGGCGCTGCGGGACCCCGATCGTGTCCGACGACGCCGGTGGCCGCTCGATCTGGTGGTGCCCGGCGTGTCAGGGCTAGGCGACCGCCGCGGCGAGCTTCGCCGCGTCGCGGATCGCCGAGGCGCCCGAGCGCTGCATCGCCACGGTGCCGTCGGATCGGACCGCCACCACGGTCGGGACCGATCGGACCCCCTCCACCAGCGCCTCGGTCACGTCGACGACGCGGATCGGCGCCGACGTGCCGGTGGACTCGAGCGCCGCCACCGCCGGGTCGCACAGGGTGCACCCCGGTGCCGTGAGCACGGTGAGCCCCGGCGCCAGCGAGGGCGCCACCGTCCGGCGCCGCTCCCACCATCGGATCGCGAGCCAGGCAAGGGTCACCACGGCTACCAGGAGCGCCAGGCGCGTCACCGGCCCGTCGCCCACCGGTAGAGGAGGCAGCCGACACAGATCTCGGTCGTGGCGGCGAGGGCGGCCAGGGCCACCACGACGAGGGTCAGGGCCCAGCCGACCGCCGGCAGGCCGACCAGGAAGGCAACGGTTGCCGCCCCGAGCACGACCGTCCCCAGGAGTTGGGCGAACCGGGGTGGGCGGGCGTCCTCGAAGGCTCGGGGGCCGTCGGGCCGCAACCGGGGCCGTACCACGTCGATCCAGAGTCGGGTCAGCGGTGCGACCCGGGGGCCGCCGGCCCACGAGATGGCGAGGACGGCGAAGGCGAGCCCCACCAGCCAGGGCACGTCGAGGAGGAAGGCGATGCCACCGACGACGGCGATCACACCCTGGTTGAACCGGGGGACGTCGACGTCGATCGTCGGTGCGGCGGCTTCGGTGCTCATGCGCGTCACGTTACCCCTACCGCCGTAGTGGCAATTGACCGGACATTCCGTGGCCGGGGCTACGCCCCGGGCCGTCACCGCCAGCTCTGGAGGATGCGGATGTAGTTCGCCCGCTCGTAGCCGCCCGGGTCGGCGGCGTTGGCATGGCTCACGCTGCCGCGGGCTTGGGCGAGCGACTCGTAGTCGTGTTCGGTGAGCCACGTCGCGAGACCGTCCACCACGCCGGCGATGTGCCCGGGGCCGTTGCGCAGGAGGGCGCTGGCCATCATCACCACGTCGGCACCGGCGAGGATCACCTTCGTCGCGTCCTCCCAGGTGTGGATGCCGCTCGTCGCCCCAAGCGACCCGTCGAAGTGGGGTCGGAGGATCGCGATCCACCGCATGACCTGTCGGGCCTCGGAGGAGTCGGACAGCACGAGGTTCGGGGTGACCCCGAGTGACTCGAGGTCGAGATCCGGTTGGTAGAAGCGGTTGAAGAGCACCAGGCCGTCGGCCCCGGCGTCGGCGAAACGTCGGGCCATGGCGGCGAGCGCCGAGAACTGGGGTCCGATCTTCACCGCCAGCGGCACGTCCACCGCGGCCCGCACCGCCTCGACCAGTTCGAGGTAGCCGGCCTCGACGTCGGCGGACGTCTCGGTGGGGTCGGCGGCCAGCCGGTACAGGTTGAGCTCGATGGCGTCGGCGCCGTGGTCGACGAGCTTGGTGGCGTAGCGCACCCAGCCACCGGCGGTGACTCCGTTGAGCGACCCGATGACCGGCACGTCGACGGCCGACGCCGCCGATCGGAGATGGTCCAGCTGCCGCTCGAGGGATGGCTCGTACCCGGCGGGCTCGGGGAGGTAGCCCTCGGCGGCCTCACCGAAGATCCCGGCGCCCGTCTCGAGGTCGCGGTGGACGGCCATCGCCTCGGCCTCGACCTCCTCCTCGAACACGCTCGGCAGCACGACCGCGCCGGCCCCCGCCTCCACGGCGGCGATCAGCCCGTCGAGGGTGCCGGTGACCGGCGACGACGACGCCATGACCGGGCTGGGCAGCTCGAGCCCCAGGTAGGTGGTGGTCAGGTCGATGCTCATTCGGTCACCTCCTCGTACACGGCGGTCCGGTGGATCTCGACCATCTGCTCGTACAACTGCCAGCGGTTGTCGATGTCCTGTTGGGCCCGGGCGAGCAGCTCCTTGGCCTGCTCGGGGTTGGTCCGCTCCAGCATCGAGAACCGGCCCTCCGTGGCGGCGTACTCCCGAAACGGCTTCGTGGGCTTGCGCGAGTCGAGCCGCAGCCCCGGGTGCCCCTCGGCCTCCAGGGCCGGGTCGTAGCGGAAGAGCGGCCAGTGGCCGGTGGCCGTGGCGGTGGCCTGGTGATCCATCTGGAACCGCATGTCGTAGCCGTGGGCGATGCAGGGGCTGTAGGCGATGACGAGCGACACCCCCGGGTGGCGCTCGGCCTCGACCATCGCCCGCACCGTCTGGGTCATGTTCGCCCCCATCGCCACCTGGGCGACGTAGACGTTCCCGTAGGACATGGCGATCTGGCCGAGGTCCTTCTTCCCGGTCTGCTTGCCGCCGGAGGCGAACTTGGCGACGGCGGCGCGGGGAGTGGCCTTGGACGCCTGGCCGCCGGTGTTCGAGTACACCTCGGTGTCGAGGATCAGGATGTTCACGTCCCGGCCCGAGGCGAGCACGTGGTCGACGCCACCGAAGCCGATGTCGTACGCCCAGCCGTCGCCGCCCATGATCCACACGGACGTCTTCACGAGGTGGTCGGCAAGGTTGCGAAGGCGACGGGCGGGTGGGTCGTCCCGGCCCTCGATCGCCTCGAGGAGTCGTCCGACCCGCACCCGCTGGGCGCCGAGCCCGGCCTCGTCGGCCTGGTCGGCCTCGAGGAACTCGGTGGCGAGGCCGCCGAGGTCGTCGGCGAGCTCGGCGACGACCG
>JBFLKR010000210.1:0-3443 GCA_040883295.1 Acidimicrobiia bacterium | reverse complement strand
TGGCGAGGAACGCCCAGTCCCCGATGCCTCCGAGACCCTGGAGGCGGTCGATGGCCAGCCGCAGTCGGGCACGGCCCATCCCCTGGACGCCCTCCCGGGTCTCGCACTCGATGAGGTGGTTGGCGGCGTTGATCCAGCAGGCGTGGTCGCCGGCGTCCTCGAGCATCGGCAGGGCGAGCGCCAGTGCCTCGATGGCCTCGGCCCGGTCCCCCCGGTTCTTGTGCAGCCACCCGAGCCATTTCAGGGCATGGCCCTCCCAGTAGGGCAGGTGGATGTCGCGGCAGATGCCGAGGGCACGACGGAGGTTCGCCTCGGCCCAGGCCGCCTCGCCGGCCGGGGCCACCTGGAACGTCTCCACGAGGGTTGCGACGAGCATGGCCCGGTCGCCGAGTCGCTCGAAGTCGGCGATCGACCGCTCGAAGTGCTCCCGTCGCCCGGGGTCGTCGTTGCTGAGGTAGCTGCCGATGAGGAACTCGAGGTGGGCTCGCTCCCACGCCGGTTCCCACCAGAGCCCTGCGGGGTGCTGGGCCAGCAGGTCGCGGCCGGCTCGGATGTGCTCGTAGCCCTCCGGTCCCAGGGACGCGTGCACGATGGCGGCACCCAGCGCCAGGTGGGCCCGGGCGACGAGTGCCGCCGACCCGGTCGACTCGGCGATGGCGAGCCCCGCCCGGGCCGGGTCGACGGCCTTCGGGTCGGTGATCTCGGCTCCCAGCACCCCGATCACGAAGTACGCCTGCACCAGCAGTGCGGGATCCACGTCCTCGGGCGCTGCCGCGATCCCCGCTCGGAGCGTCTCCATGGCCTCCACGTGGAGGCTCACGTGCATCCAGTACTGGTACAGGTCGATGGCCATGGCGAGGTGGTCGGCGACCTCGTCGCGCTCGAGGAGCGTCCGGAGAGCCCGTCGCAGGTTGTCGAGGTCGGTGTCGAGGCGCCGATCCCAGTCCATCTGGTCGGGGCCTCGGGTGCCCGACGACGCCGTGGCGGCGACACCGCGGTAGTGGTCGGCGTGCCGGCGCAGCACGGCGAGCGACTCGCCGGACTGATGCAGCCGCTCCTGGGCGTACTGGCGGATGGGCTCGAGCATCCGGAACCGGGCGTGCTCGCCGTGGCTCACCGTCAGCAGCGACTTGTCGACCAGCGAGTCGAGGTGGTCGATCACGGCCCAATCCTCGACCTCGTCGTCGACGCAGACCGCCTCGGCCGCCGACAGGTCGAAGCCCCCGACGAACATCGCCAGCCGTCGGAAGACGGCCTGTTCGGCCGGGTCCAACAGGTCGTGGGACCAGTCGATGGTCGTCTGCAGGGTCCGCTGGCGGGGGAGGGCGGTCTTGGCCGAACCCGAGAGGATGCGGAAGGATTCGTCGAGTCGGTCGGCGAGGTCGGCGGGGGTCATGCTGCGCAGCCGGGCGGCAGCCAACTCCAGCCCGAGGGGGATCCCGTCGATGCGACGGCAGATCCGCACCACCGCCTCGAGTTCGGGGCCCGTCGGGTCGAAGCCCGGGCGGACCGCCCCGGCCCGGTCGGTGAACAGCAGCACGGCATCGGAATGGGCCGGGTCGTCGGGGTCGATGGCCAGTGACGACACGTGGAGGTTGACCTCGCCGGGCACGCCGAGCGACTCGCGGGAGGTGGCGAGGATGGTCACCTCCCCGGCGGCCTCGATGATCCGTCGGATGGCGGCGGCAGCCCCCCCGAGCACGTGCTCGCAGTTGTCGACGATGAGCAGCAGGTCACGGTCGGCGAGGTGGTCGACCACGACCTCCTCGATCGAGGTCGCCTCACCGGGGCGGAGCCCCCAGATGGAGCCAATTGCGGCCATGACCTGGTCGGGGTCGGTCACCGGCGCGAGTTCCACCAGCCACACCCCGTCGGGTCGTCCCTCGGCGGCGAGGCGTCCGGCCTCGACGGCGAGCCGGGTCTTGCCGGTGCCGCCCACCCCGGTCAACAGCACCAGGCGGTGGCGGTCGAGCGCCTCGCCGATGTCGTCCAGCTCCTGCCGACGGCCGACGAAGGAGGTCAGCGGTTCGGGCAGGTTGTGGCGGGGACCGCCCGAGGTCCGCAGCGGCCGGGCGACCTCCTCGAGGCCGGGGTGGCGGAGCTCGAACACCTGCTCGGGCTCGGCGAGGTCCTTGAGGTGGTGCCGGCCGAGGTCGCGCAGGGCAGCGTCGGTGGCCAGCCCGGCCGCGACGGCCGACAGCAACACCTGCCCGCCGTGCCCGGCCGACATGAGCCGGGCCGCCCGGTTGAGGGCGGGACCGAAGTAGTCGCCGTTGCGCTCGTCGGCGGTGCCGGTGTGGATGCCCATCCGCACCCTGAGCGCCGGCCCCGGCCAGTCGGCGGCAGCCAGGGCCAGCTGGGCGGCGAGCGCGGCCGCCACGGCGTCGTCGGCCGAGGCGAACGCCACGGAGAAGGCGTCGCCGGCGGTGGAGAAGACATGTCCGTCGTGGGCGGCGATCGCGTCCCGTAGGAGATCGTCGTGGAGGGAGAGGCTGGCCGCCATGGCGTCGTGGTCCGCCTCCCACAGGCGGGTGGAGCCCTCGACGTCGGTGAAGAGGAACGAGACGGTTCCGGTCGGCAGGTCTGCGGTCACGCCGCCGCAGCCTACGGCCCGGGGAGGCCCGTAGGCTCGGTGCATGGAGTACACCTGCATCGAGGTCGAGCACCGGGGCCACGTGGCCGTCCTGTGGCTCGACCGGCCCGACAAGCTGAACGCCTTCGGCCCCGAGATGTGGGAGGAGATCCCGCTGGCGGTGCGGTCGCTCGACGAGGACGAGAACGTCCGGGCGATCGTGGTCGCCGGCCGGGGCCGGGCGTTCACCGCGGGCCTCGACCTCGCCGCCTACGGGGCGTCGCTCGCCCAGGGGTCCGACCTCGGGGGCGAGGAGCCCGCCGGGGTCACGGCCCGCCAGCGCCTGCGCCTCGACATCCTCCGCATGCAGGACACGATGTCGGTGTTCGCCGACGTCGACACGCCGACCATCGCCGCCGTCCACGGCTGGTGCCTGGGGGCCGGGATGGACCTCATCACCGCCTGTGACATCCGCATCTGCGCCGCCGATGCCGTGTTCGGGGTGCGGGAGACCCGCATCGCCATGGCCGCCGACGTGGGCACCCTCCAGCGCCTCCCCCGCATCATCCCCGCCGGGTTCGCCGCCGAGCTCATCTACACCGGCAAGGACATCGACGCCGAACGGGCCAGGGAGATCGGCCTGGTCAACTCGGTCGAGCCCGATGCCGAGGCCGCCCTGGCGGCCGCCATCGCCATCGCCGACGACATCGCCGCCAACGCCCCGCTGGCGGTGCGGGGCTCCAAACACATGGTCCGGGCCAACGACGGTCGCACCGTCGGCGAAGCCCTCGAGCTGATGGCCCTCTGGAACTCGGCCTACATCCACTCCGAGGACCTCGTCGAGGCGATGGCCGCCCATCTCGAAGGCCGC
>JBFLKR010000209.1:0-5621 GCA_040883295.1 Acidimicrobiia bacterium | reverse complement strand
GCTCGAGACGATGGTCGTCGGCGTCTGGACCGG
Organism: Acidimicrobiia bacterium; assembly: GCA_040883295.1. Taxonomy (GTDB): domain Bacteria; phylum Actinomycetota; class Acidimicrobiia; order Spongiisociales; family JAENVV01; genus JAHEFX01. Next base: position 5,588 of record JBFLKR010000209.1, on the reverse strand, counting down.
CCGCACCGACCGCTACTCGGAGCTGCGCACCGCCGGGACCGCGGGGTGGGAGAAGGTCGAGATGAGCTACATCGGGGGCTAGGGGGCTGCGAGCAGCCGGGTCTCGCCGGCGGGCAGCTTGTCCCACCAGTGGTGGTGGCGGCGGTAGGGCCGGGGATCTCGATCGGCCACCAGGCGTTGCAGGTCCGTCGCCTCGGCCTCGAGCGCCGTCCAGTCCGACTCGCCGATCGGTCCGAGGGCCCGCGCCTCGACACCGTCCTCGGTAACTCGCCAGACGCCCGCCACGCGGCCGTCGACGAGCAGGGTCGGGAGGACGTCGCCGTTGCTGCGGACGACCACCTTCCGAAGCTCCTCGGGGATGACCCGGCTGCGGTCGGCGTGGGCGAGCAGCAGGCTGTCCCACATGCCGAGCAGCCGGGGCGGGGCGGCCACGTCCTCGTCGGGGAGCGGTGCGTCGGACACGTCGTACAGCGTTTCGCCGCTCGGACCGTCGTGGACGATGAGCTCGTCTCCCAGCGCCTCGATCGCGGGCTTGATCTCGGATTGGCGTTGCATGGCGAATTGGCCGAAGTCCTTCGCCGTGGCCGGGCCGAACGCTCGGAGGTACCGGAGGAGCAGGTACTGGAGGGCTTCGTCGGGGGCGGGTCGCGGCGGCTCGGTTGACGGCGCCCGGACCACTCGGGTGCGGTCGAACGACCATGGTGGTCCCGTCGGCTCGTGGACGAGCGGCGCGTAGGTCTTCAGGGCCCACCAGATCCGGGGTTCCGGCGGATCGCCGAAGTGCTCGGCGATCAGGTCCTCCACCTCGGCCACGGTGCGCGGCTGGGCGGCGAAGCCCACGAGGGCGGGGATGAAGGCATCGACCTCGGCCGGATCGAGGTCGGTGGTCGTGAACCGGCGGTCGTTCACCCGGGACGCCCGGAGGTTGGCGGCCATCGCCTCCCAGAAGGCGGGGTAGTCGCGGCGGCGGACGGCGTGGAGAGTGATCCGCATGAGCGAGGCCCGGAGCAGGTCACCCGAGGCGAAGGCGTCGTCGACCTCGGCGGGATCGAAGCCGCTGGTGCGGTTCCACAGGGCCAGGTAGATGGATGCCGGCTCCTGGGCCTGGAGCCCGAGGACGTCGCCCGTGACGTCGGTGACCGGACCCGGTCGCCGTACCAGGAGGTGCTGGCGGGCGAGGGTGGCGCGATTGAGGCGCCGGGCCGTCAGCGGCATCGTCCGACCGGCACGGATCTCACAGGTTCTCGATCGCCAGGCGGGCGATCTCACCTGCCGGCTCGAAGCCGAAGACCTGGCCGTAGAACGACAACTCCGCCTGGGCGGTGCGCACGACCGTGTCCGCCTTCGACAGGAAGTGGTCCTCGCCCTCGACGAGGAGGTAGGCGTGCGGGAGGCCGTTGGCGCGCAGGGCGTCCACGAACACCTCGGCCTGGTCGGGCGTGACCACCGTGTCCTCGCTGCCCTGGATGATGAGCGCCGGGCACGACACCCGGTCGGCGAAGTGGATCGGGGACCGGTCGTGGGCGAGCTGGGCGGACTCGGGCATCGGCCCGAGGAGGGTGTCGTCGTAGCGGGACTCGAACTTGTGGGTGGTCGACATCAGTGCCTGGATGTCGGCGACACCGCAGTACGAGGTCCCGGCGTGGAACGTGTCGTGGAACGTCATGGCGCAGAGGGTCACGTAGCCGCCGGCGCTGCCGCCCCTGATGGCGAGGCGATCGGGATCGACGCGACCTCGTTCGGCCAGCCAGTCGGCGGCGCGGCAGGCGTCCTCGACGTCGGCCTCGCCCCACCGGCCCCGGAGGGCGTTGCGATAGGCGGTGCCGTACCCAGTCGATCCCCGGTAGTTCACGTCGGCCACGGCGAACCCCCGGGTCGTCCAGAAGAGGATCGACATGCGCAGCAGTGGCGTCGTCTGTGACGTCGGCCCGCCGTGCGTGAACACGATGAGTGGCGGCAGGTCCCCCGCCGGCCCGGTATGGGTGGCATGGGCGGGCGGGTAGAAGAAGGCATGGGCCGTCTCCCCGTCCGACGTCGGGTACGCAATGGGCTCGGGGTGGCTGACGAACCCCTCCGGCACGACCTCGTCCGAGGCGGCGCGCACGACCCGCACCTCGCCGTCGGGATCGATCCCGAGCAGCGACATCGGGCTGTCGGGGCCGCCGAAGGTGGCGTACACCGTCCCGCCGGCGACGGTGAGCCAGTCCCCGAAGGCCTCCCGCCCGCCGAGATCGACGGTGTGCGCCGTCGCCCCGTCGATGATCTCCAGTCGGGCGCGACCGTCTCGGATGGCGACCGCTGCGATCCGGCCGTCCGGGAGGAACCCATAGGTCCGGAAGCCGAAGAACCAGGCGGGGACGCCGTACTCCGACTCGTCAGGACGAACGGGATCGAGCCCGTCGGCCGACACGCGGTAGAGGTTCCACCAGCCGTTCCGGTCGGAGACGACGTGCAACTCGCCGGTCGGCGACCACGTCGGCTGGGTGAACGACTCACCCGACGTCGGGATCGACCGGACTCGGTCCACGCCGTCGTCGCCGAGGTCGCCGACCCACACCTCGGTGTGGTCCCACGGCATGTTCGGGTGGTTCCAGGCGATCCACGCCACCTTCGTGCCGGTCGGATCGACGGCGGGAGCGGCGTAGAAGTCGTGGCCTTCGGTTAGGACGATCGGCTCCGCCCCGCCGTCGATGGGGACCATGACCAGGTCGTTGCGGGCCTCGCCGGGTCCCGTGTGGTCCTCGCGCACCGCGATCACACGGTCCCCGACGATGGTGGCGTCGGCGTATCGCCACGCCCGGGCCGCCGGCGGCTCGGGCGTGATCGGTCGCGGCTCGACCCCGTCGAGTCGGTGGATTCGCTGGTCCTCGAACCGGGTGGCGACCACCCTCGTGCCATCGGCGGCGAGCGACTGGCCGCCGTATTCGTGGACCAGTGTCCTCCCCGAGAACCCGGGCGCGAGCTCGGCCACCTCGCCGTCGCGTAGCCGCATCGTGGCGACCCGGCCTCCCTCACCGGGGCGGTACTCGCCCCAGTAGACGTCGTTCCCGTCGGCGGCGAGGCCCCAGAAGGCTCGGGAGGTGCCGGCGAGCATGGCGGGCGTGATGGGCGACGGCCAGGTTCCGTAGGGCGCGGTGACGGTCATGGGTGGCACGCTAGGGATCGGTCGCACCCGCCGTCGGGTCGGGGGCCTACACTCGCCCACGCCGACGAACCCTGCGGGAGAGCCGCCCTCGAGGTGGCGCCGAAGGAGCAACGACCCGGAACCTCTCAGGCACCCGGACCGCAGGTGGAGGCGAGGCTGGAGAGTTGGGCCCCTGGCCCACACCGACGGGGTAAGCCCTCCGGGGCGAATCTCTCAGGTCACCGGACAGCCGGGCCACGATGGACCCGCGCATGACCGAACTCCACCACACCCCCCTCCACGACCTCCACGCCCGCCACGGTGCCCGCTTCGCGCCGTTCGCCGGCTACGAGATGCCGCTCCGCTACGAGGCCGGGGCGGTCGCCGAACACCGCTGGACCCGCAAGTCGGCCGGCCTGTTCGACGTCTCGCACATGGGCGTCCTCGAGGTCGCCGGCCCCGGCGCCGCCACGGCCCTCGAGTCGGCGGTCCCCTCCGACCTCGTCGGCCTCGCCCCCGGGAAAGCCCGGTACACGGTGCTGCTCACCGACGACGGCGGGATCGCCGACGACCTCATCGTCACGCGGCTCGACGACCACACCTTCCAGCTCGTCGTCAACGCCGCCACCAAGGACGCCGACCGCCGGCTCCTCGCAGAGCGTCTGGCCGGGCGCGCCCGGATCGATGGATTCCTCCCGGTCGGCATCGTGGCCCTGCAGGGTCCCGAGGCGGTGTCGGTGCTGGCCGGCCACGACGAGCGGGTCGGCGCCCTCGTGTTCGGGGAGCAGGTGAACCTCGAGGTCGCCGGGGTGTGTTGTCGGGTGTCCCGCTCCGGGTACACGGGCGAGGACGGCTTCGAGCTGATCGTGCCCGCCGCCGAGGTCGAGGTCGTGGCGACGGCGTTGCTCGGCGACGATCGGGTCGCCCCCGCCGGTCTCGGGGCGCGTGACTCGCTCCGGTTGGAGGCCGGTCTCTGTCTCTACGGCGCCGATCTCGACGAGACCATCAGCCCGATCGAGGCGGGTCTCGGCTGGGTCGTCCAGAAGCGCCGGCGGGAGGCCGGCGACTTCCCGGGCGCCGAGCGGATCCTCGCCGAGCGCTCCGACGGGCCGGCCCGCCGCCGGGTGGGCCTGGTGGTCGACGGTCGTCGTCCCGTCCGGCCCGGGGCCATGCTCGCCGACGGCGACGACGAGGTCGGCGTGATCACCTCGGGTACCTATGGCCCCACGGTCGACACCCCCATCGCCATGGGGTACGTCACCCCCGATCGGGCCGCCGTCGGCACCGCCCTCACCGCCCACCAGCGAGGCCGGGCCGAGTCGGTCACGGTCGCCGAGCTGCCCTTCGTCCCCCACCGCTACGTCCGATGAGGAGCCCCATGTCACCGTTCGAGCCCCGCCACATCGGTCCCACCCCCGACGACGTCGCCCGGATGTGCGAGACCATCGGGGTCGCCTCCCTCGACGAGCTCATCGACCGGACCGTGCCCGCCGCCATCCGCGACACCGACCTCGACCTGCCGGCCCCGATCGGGGAGCGGGACGCCGCCGCCGAGCTCGCCGGCCTCGCCGCCGACAACGAGGTGGCCACCAGCCTCGTGGGCCTCGGCTACCACGGGACCATTACCCCGCCCGCCATCCGGCGGCGCATCCTCGAGAACCCGGCCTGGTACACCGCCTACACCCCGTACCAGCCGGAGATCTCCCAGGGTCGCCTGGAGATGCTCGTGAACTTCCAGACGATGGTCTCGGACCTCGTCGGCATGCCGATCACGAACGCCTCGCTGCTGGACGAGGGCACGGCGGCCGCCGAGGCGATGACCCTCCTCCACCGCCAGACGAAGGGTCGTCGGGGTGACCGGTTCCTCGTAGACGCCGACTGCCACCCCCAAACCATCGCCGTGGTCGAGACCCGGGCCGAGCCGCTCGGGCTCGAGGTCGTGGTCGGCGACCCCGCCGAGGTCGACGAGTCCCACTTCGGGGTGCTCGTCCAGTACCCCGGCTCGAGTGGCCGGCTCCGTCCGCTGCGCCCGATCGTCGAGGCCGCCCACGGGGCCGGCGCGCTCGTGGCGGTCGCCGCGGACCTGCTGGCCTGCACCCTCGTCGAGCCGCCGGGGGAGGCAGGCGCCGACGTCGTGGTCGGTTCCTCCCAGCGGTTCGGGGTGCCGATGGGCTTCGGCGGTCCCCACGCCGCGTTCATGAGTGTCCGCGACGAGGCGAAGCGATCGCTGCCCGGCCGCCTGGTGGGGGCCTCGATCGACACCGAGGGCCGGACCGCCTACCGGTTGGCCCTCGCCACCCGCGAGCAGCACATCCGCCGCGAGAAGGCGACGTCGAACATCTGCACCGCCCAGGTCCTGTTGGCGATCATCGCCGCCGCCTACGCCCAGTACCACGGCCCCGACGGGCTCCGGGCCATGGCCGAGCGGGTCCACGGCGCTGCCGCCCGGGTGGCCGCCGCCTTC
>JBFLKR010000208.1:0-7999 GCA_040883295.1 Acidimicrobiia bacterium | reverse complement strand
TCGCCCGGGTGATGGCCTGGCGGATCCACCAGGTGGCGTAGGTGGAGAACTTGAAGCCCTTGCGCCAGTCGAACTTCTCGACGGCGCGGATGAGGCCCAGGTTGCCCTCCTGGATGAGGTCGAGGAAGTCGATGCCCGACGTGTTGGCGTAGCGGCGGGCATTGGCGACGACGAGGCGGAGGTTGGCGGTGAGGAAGGCGTCCTTGGCCTCCTGGCCCCGCCGGACCTTGCGGCGGAGCTCGATCTCGCCCTTCTTGTCCTTGTACTTGCCTTCTTCCAGCTTCTTGGCAGCCGTCTCGCCGGCTTCGATGAGCTGGGCGAGCTCCACCTCCTGCTCGGCGGTGAGGAGCTCGTACTCGCCGATGGCGGTGAGGTATTGGGAGACCAAGTCGGTGGTCAGGCGGCCGCGCTCGTCGGTGAGCTTGCTGGACCGATCCTTCTGCACCTTCATCTCGGCCTTGACGCGCGTGGTGTCAGTGGCGGGCATGGGATTCAACCTTCGGGGGTGGATGGCACGGATTCGTTGTCGAGCGGCCCACGCGAGGTACGGCACGGACGCGGGCGGGGATTCGCTCGGACGGTCATCATGTCACAGACGCGTCCGCTTGTGAACCCCTTGTCCAACAACCTGTCCATACCCCGTTCATCCCCCGGCAAACCGCGCAAACCCGGCGCCGGGACGGGGACGGGCCGACTCAGCGGGTGTATTTGTCGCCCCGCACCACCCGGGCATCCTGGGAGTAGGCGATGACCCCGTAGTGGGGGAAGTAGCGCTCGGCGACCGCCTCGAGGATACGATCGGCGGTGGATCGGTCGACCACCGTCTCGATCCGGACGTTGCGGCCCTCGAACGTGTGCGAGCCGATGTTGCGCGACCCGCTCCCCCGGGCCTCGGTCACCGTGTACCCGGTGGAGCCGAGCTCGACCACCAGTTCGGCGATCCGTCCCTCGAGCACCCGCTCGGCCACGATCGTCACGACCACCAACTCGGTCATGCCAGCCTCCTCGCCAGCTCCAGGTAGAGGGGGATCCCCACCGCCAGGTTGAAGGGGAACGTGATCCCCAGCGATGCACCAAGGTAGATCGACGGGCTCGCCTCGGGCACTGCGATCCGGACCGCCGCCGGGGCGGCGATGTAGGAGGCGCTCGCCACCATCGCCCCGAGGACCGCCGCCCCGCCGACCGACATCCCCGCCAGCCCCGCCACCGTCACCCCGGCCGCCCCATGGACGAGGGGCAGGCCGATCCCGAACCCCAGCAGGAACCAGCCCGAGGCGCGCAGGTCGGCGAGCCGTGAGGCTGCGACGATGCCGAGCTCCAGCAGGAACAGGGTGAGGGCGCCGTCGAAGGCGACCACGAAGAAGGGTTGGACCGAGGCCGTGCCCTCGGGACCGGCCACCCACCCGATGAGCAGGCCCCCGACCAACAGGAGGATGCTCTTGCCGGTGACCACCTCGCGGAGCGCCGCCGACCACGACTCGCCCCGGCCGGTGCGCATCGAGAACAGGACCAACGCCACCACGATGGCGGGGACCTCGAGCAGGGCCACGAGGGCGGGCAGGAAGCCCTCGGGCGGCAGCCCGGCCGCCCGGGCGGCGGTGATGGCGGCGATGAACGTGACCGCCGACACGGACCCGTAGTGGGCGCCGAGGGCGGCGGCGTTGGCGTCGTCGTAGCGGAGCTTGGCGACGGCGAAGGCGGTGAGCGGCGTCAGGACGCCGAAGCCGAGGGTGGCCAGCGCCGGCCAGACGACGTCACCCGCCGGTGTCTCCGCGAGGGCCACCCCACCCTTGAGGCCGATCGCGAACAGCAGGTAGATCGACAACGCCGACGAGATGGCCGGGGGCAGTTCGAGATCGCTCTTGAGCAGGCGGGCGATCGCCCCGAGCGCGAAGGCGAGCACGATCGGACTGGTGAGGTTGTCGACGAGGAGGTCGAGGGCGTCCATCTCAGACCCCGGCTCGCTCGGGGAGGGCGGCCATGACGAGATCCTCGATGCGACGGACCTCGGCGACGACCTGGGGCACGGACTCGAAGTGCAACACGTGCACCCACAGGCGGGCCGGCGCCGGGGCCGGACCGCCGCAGACCTCGAGGGTGAGGGTCCCGGGCGTGTAGGAGATGGCGTTGGCCAACAGCAGGACGGCGGGCGCCGAGGACACCCGCAACGGGATTTCGACGATCGCCTCCCGCACACGTTCGTTGGTGGGGGTGACGACCTCCCAGGCCACCCGGGCCGTCGAGGCGATGACGAGGCCGGCGTAGCGGACCACGAACACCGCGGCACCGACCGGGGAGATGCGGGACCCCCGGGTGCGCTCCCGGCTGACGAGCCCCACGACGAGGCCGACGAGGATCCCGTTGATGACGTTGCCGACCGAGAGGTCCTGCCACAACGCCACCCAGATGACGGCGAACGCCAGGACCCGGAGGGGCGAGGGCCCCCGCCGCGGCTCGGTGGGCGCGAAACCCCCCGGCTCGGCCCCGGCGAGGTCGTCGACCTCGAGTCGACCGGCCTGGCCGGCCAGGTAGGCCGCCCGACCCAACAAGTGGCCGGAGATGGGGGCGGTGAGGAACAGGAAGACGGTCACCAGCAGCCCGACCCCGACGAGGTCCCAGGAACTCGCCGTGATGGCGGCCCCGATCGTCAGCAGGGCGAGGCCGAGCGAGGCCGGCTTGGTGGCGGCGTGCATGCGGGCGATCGGGGTGGGAAAGTCCACCACGCCCCAGGCGGCGAGCACCGTCACGACGGCGCCGACGAGCAGCACGAGGGACCCTGCAAGCTCCATCAGTCCACGTCCCGCCACTCGATGAACCGCGCCACCAGCACCGTGCTGGTGAAGGCGACCAGCGCCACCACGATGACGACCGGGACGAGGTCCGTGCGGCCGTTGCCCGCCGCGGTGACCGCCGCGAAGCCGGCCACCAACAGGAGCACCACGTCGAGGGCCACCATCCGGTCGACCAGCTCCGGGCCGCGCACCCCGCGAATGAGCGCCACCACGGCACCGAGCCCGAGGATCACCTGGACGGACGTGACGAGGGTCTCGACCATCACACGCCTCCCAGCACGGCGGTGATGTAGCCGGAGCGCTCGACGAGGTCGGCGGCGGCCCGCAGCGTCAGGTCGGCGGCCGGGCCGGCCACCAACGCCACCGCCAGGCTGGCGACCACGACGCCGGCGGTGGCACCCACCATGCCCCGACCGGCTCGTCCAACGGTCGCCACCGGCTCGCCCCAGAACGCCGACGACCAGATCTTCGTCATCGAGAACAGGGTGAGGAGGCTCACGGCCAGGCTGACGCCCACGATCACCCCCTGGCCCAGGTCGATGCCGGCCTGGACGAGGCCGAGCTTGGGGATGAACCCTCCGAACGGGGGTATCCCGGCGATGCTGAGGGCGAGGGGCAGGAACAGGGCGGCCACCACCGGCCGCGAGTGGACCAGCCCGCCACTGCGGTCGAGAGCGCCGGTCCCCTGCTCGCGCTCGACGAGGCCGGCGACGAGGAAGAGCCCCGTCTTGACGATGACCTGGTTGGCGAGGAAGAACACCGCCGACCCGATGCCGGCCACGGTGAGGAAGCCGAGTCCCATCACCATGTACCCGATCTGGCTCACGATGTGGAAGCTGAGGATCCGCTTGACGTCGTTCTGGGCGATGGCGCCGAGCACGCCCACCACCATCGTGAGCCCGGCGACCACCAGCAGCAGCGTCGATGGCCCGTCGCTGGGGAAGAGCAGGGTCTGCGTCCGGATGATGATGACCATGCCGACCTTGGTCAGGAGGCCGGCGAAGATCGCCGTCACCGGGGCCGGCGCCGTGGGGTACGAGTCGGGGAGCCACATGAAGAGCGGGAAGAGACCGGCCTTGATGCCGAACACCACGAGCATCAGCAGGCTCAGGCCGGCCCGCACCGGCTCGGCGACGTCCTCCAGCCGCACGGCGAGGTCCGCCAGGTTGAGGGTGCCGGTGGCTCCGTACGCCAGGGCGATGATGAGGAGGAAGAGGATGGACGCGACGAGGTTGATCACGACGTAGGTGAGCGTCGAGCGGATCTCCCGGGGCCCCGTCCGCACGGTGAGCAGCACGTAGCTCGCCACCAGCATGACCTCGAAGCCCACGAAGAGGTTGAACAGGTCCCCCGTCAACAACGACAGCGCCACCCCCGAGGTCAGCACCAGGTACTTGGCGTGGAACCACCAGTCCAGCGCCGAGCGGCCCAATTGGGCGACGGCGTAGCCGAACACCGCCACGAGCATGAGGGCGGAGGTCATGAGGACGAGCGCCGACATCCGATCGGCGATCAGTGTGATCCCGCCCGGCGCCGGCCAGCCGCCCATCTGGGCGACGACCGGACCCGCCCGATCCGCCTCCACCAGCAGCGCGATCGCCGCGCCCAGCACGAAGAGGACGGACCCCCCGGCGATCATGCGTTGGGCGAGCAGGCGCCGACCGACGGCGACCACGAGGCCCGCCCCGAGGATGGGCACGGCGACGGCGGCGGGGAGCAGCCAGCTCACGGTGCGGCCTCGTGCATGTCCGGGTCGGGTCCTTCCGGCTCCTCGGCGTGGGTCTCCCGAGCGATTCGCCGGTCCTCGAGGTCGTCCTCGACGGCGTCGCTGCCGGTGAGGACGTAGCTGCGCAGTGCCAACGCCAACAGGAGCGCGGTGACCCCGAAGGTGATCACGATCGCCGTGAGGACGAGGGCCTGCGGGAGCGGGTCGGCGAGGGCGGCCGGGTCGACGTCATCGCCGATGAGCGGGGGCTCACCGCCCGGGCCCGCGGCGAGCAGGATGAGCAGGTTGACGCCGTTGGAGATGAGCGCCAGCCCGATGATCACCCGACTGAGCAGTCGCTGGAGGACCAGGTACGTCCCGATGCCGAAGAGCACCGAGGCGATGGTGAGGGTGACGAGGCTCATGTCGCCTCCTCCACGTCGATGTCGGCCCCCAGGGACCGGATCAGCCCGAGCGACATGCCCAACACGACCAGGTACACGCCCACGTCGAAGACCAACACCGACACGAACTTCACGTCCCCGAAGGCCGGCAACGTGAACTCGACGATGGCCGACTCCCCGAACCCGGCCCCGAGGGCGAGGGGGACGAAGGCGCTGAGGGCGGCGACCACCAGGCCCAGGCCGATGAGCACCGTCGCCCGGAACGGGATGAGTCGCCGCAGCTGGGGCGTCCCTCCGGCGGCCCAGGCCAACAACACGCCCACACCGGCGACGAGGCCACCGGCGAAGCCACCACCTGGCTGGTTGTGGCCGGCGAACAGGAGGTAGAGCGAGAACACGAGCATGGCGCCACCCGCCAGGGAGAGTCCCCGCTCGAGGATCGGCGACGGTCGGAGGGGCGTCATCGAGACCGGATCCGTTGCGCGAGGGGCAGGACCAGGGCGATGACCCCCAGTGCGGCGGCGACCAGGACGGTGATCTCCCCGAGCGTGTCGAGGGCGCGGAAGTCCACGAGGATGACGTTCACCACGTTGCGACCGCCGGCGTCGGGCAGCGCCTGTTCGACGAAGGTCGCCGAGACCGGCTCGAAGGGACGCGGCCCGAGTGCCACGAGCCCCGCGATGAAGACGAAGGCCGCCACCCCGACCGCCACCACCACCCGTCCGACCCGTGCGGTCGGCCGGTCGAAGCCCGCCGGGAGGTAGCGGAGCACCAAGGCGAACAGGGCGATGGTGAGTGTCTCGACGAGCAACTGGGTGAGGGCGAGGTCAGGGCCGCCGAGCACGGCATAGAGCCCGGCGAGGCCGTACCCGACCCCGCCGAGGAGGATCACGGCGGCGAAGCGGCGGCGGATGAGGACCAGCGACACCGCCGAGACCACCACGACGACCGCGAGGATGGCCTCGACGGGACCGCCCAGCGGTGGGATCTCGGCGTCGAGCAGGCCCCGCACGAACGCGGTCGACGGCAACAACACCGCCACCGAGACGATCACGCCGACGTAGAACGGCAACGACCCGTTCTGGATGAGCCCGGAGGTGCGATCGGCTCCGGTGATGAGTCCCGACACCGACGATCGGAACACCCCCTCGGCGGTGGGGCCACGACCGACGACCTCGCCGAATCGATCGAGCAGCCCCGAGACGGGACGCCGCCCCACCACGAGCAGGATGCCGACGGCCAGCGACGCCAGCGACCACCCGAGGGCGGGCACGAAGCCCGGCCAGACGACGAGCTTGCCGGCGGCCTCCCCGACCACGGCGATGGCGGCGGCATCCACCAGTGGCGTGACGATGCCGGGGGCCACGCCGAGCACGATGCCGGCGGCGGCCAGCACGACCGGGGGCCACAGCAGGAGTGACTTGGGCCGTGCCTCGGCGATCGCCGGTTCGTGGCCGTCGTGATGGCGCCCGAAGGCCCCGAGCAGGAACCGCCCGCTGTAGGCCACCGTCAGCACCGAGGCCAGGGCGGCCGCCCCGATCAGGGGCACGCCTTCGGCGACGAGCCCGTCGAAGGCCGCCTCCTTGGCGTCGAAGCCGAGGGTCAGCGGCACCGCGGCCATCGAGGCCGTGGCGGCCACCGCCCCGGCGAAGAGGACCGGCATCGATCGGGCGAGCCCCGACAGGCGTCGGAGGTCGCGCGTCCCCGCCTGTTTGTCGATGGCGCCGACCGTCATGAAGAGCGACGACTTGAAGAGGCCGTGGGCGACTACCAGGGCGATGCCGCCGTAGACCAGCTTCGGGTCGCCCGAGCCGGCGAGCAGGAAGAAGAAGCCGAGCTGGGAGACGGTCCCGAACGCCAGCAGCAGCTTGAGGTCGTCCTGGCGCAGGGCGCGCCAGCCGCCGAGCACCATCGTGGCGAGCCCGATGGCGACGATCGCCCCGGTCCACCAGCCGGCCCCCTCGGTGGCGGCGGGCGCCAGGCGACCTACGAGGAAGATGCCTGCCTTGACCATGGTGGCCGAGTGGAGGAACGCCGATGCCGGGGTCGGGGCGGCCATCGCCCCGGGCAGCCACCCGTGGGCGGGCACCTGGGCCGATTTCGTGGCGGCGCCGACCAGGACCAGCGCCCAGGCCAGGCCCACGGTCGTCGAGGCGGCAGGCGGGTCGGCGAGCAGCTCCGAGATGCGGTAGGTGCCGGCCTGCTCGGCCAGCAGCACCAACCCACCGAGCATCGCCAGCCCGCCGCCACCGGTGACGAGCGCCGCGTGGAGCGCCGCCGACCGGGCCTTGGCGCTGCGGTCCTCGAACCCGATGAGGAGGTAGGAGGTGATCGTCGTCAGCTCCCAGAACAGGAACAGGGCGATGAGGTGGTCGGCGGTCACCAGCCCGGCCATCGCCCCGGCGAAGGCGACCATCGTGCCGGCGAAGGTGGCGATCCGGGGGCCGGAGCCGAAATACCGGGACGAGTACAGGAAGATCGCCACGCCGGCCACGCCGACGAGGAGGAGGAAGGCGAGGGAGTAGGCATCGACCCGGAAGTCGATGGTCAGCTCGAGCGCCGGGACCCACTCGAAGGAGCTCGTGACGGGGCGGCCGTCGATGACGCCGGCGGCCACCGAACCCGCCCAGACGACCACGGCGAGCGGCGCGAGGGCGGCGACCGGGAACGCCCATCGCCCCACGCGAGAGCGCCCGACCACGAGGACGAGCGCCAGGAGACCATGGACGGCGAGCAACCAGGCCATCAGACGAAGGAGGTTACACGAATCAGATTACGTGTATAATGCGAGGACGGTGCCCGTCCCGGCCGCCCGGAGGAGCGACCGCCATGAGCTCGAACTGGACCTTCTTCACGAACCACGCCCACGTCCTCATCTGCATCGCCGAGGATCCCGACATCCGCCTCCGCGAGGTGGCCGAACGGGTCGGCATCACCGAGCGGGCCGCACAGCGCATCGTCGCTGAGCTCGAGGAGGCAGGGTACCTCCACCACGAGCGCCACGGCCGGCGCAACCACTACGAGCTCCGACCGGAGGGCCACCTCCGCCATCCGATCGAGGCGCACGTGACGATCGGCGAGCTCCTCGACTTCGTAGG
>JBFLKR010000207.1:0-4545 GCA_040883295.1 Acidimicrobiia bacterium | reverse complement strand
CGAGGCGATCCTCGCCGGCGAGCTCACCCCGGCTCCGACGCCGGTGACCGTCCCCGACCCGACACCCGCCACCCACCTCGTCGACGTGGGGCACGGGCCGCTCGTCGACCGCCTGCGACGGGCGGTCGGGGCACCGGGCGCGACCCGGGTGACCGGTCCGGCCGGCAGCGGTCGCACGACACTGGCGGCAGCCGCCCTCCCCGCCGCGGTCCACGTCGCCGCCTACCCCGCCGACGCAGACCTTCCCCACAGCCTCACCCGCTCGATCCTGTCGGCCCTCGCCGAGGAGAGCGATGCCGTCCTCGACGAGCGGGCCGCTCCCGCCGTGCACGTGGCCCCGATCCTGGCGCGGCGGGCACCCGAGCCACCACCACTCGACGACGACCTGGCGGCCGGTCGACTGCTCGACGGCATCACCACCGCCGTCCGAACCCTGCTCGGGGACCGAGTGCTCGTCATCGACGACGTCGAGGCCGCCGATGTGGCGTCGGCGGCCGTGGTCGAGCGCCTCGTCGGACGCGCCGGCGACCTCGGGATCCGGATCGTGACGATCGTCCCCGACACCGCCGGGGCTCCCATCCGGACGACACCACTGGAGCAACGGATGGTCACCGACCTGGCCGCCGAGGCGGGCCACGGTCCCGAGGTGGCCGACGCCGTGCTGGACGCCACCGGAGGATGGGTCGGCCCGGTGCTGGAGGCGCTGGCCACCGCCGACCCGCTGGCGGCCGTCGCCGAACAGCGCGCCAAGCGGGTGCGAGACCTCGACCCGGTGGCGCGCCAGGTGCTGGAGGCACTCGCCGTGCTCGGAGCCGGCGGTCCCACGCTGGTGGCCACCGTGGCGGGGCGCCCGGTCGACGAGGTCGCCGATGCGCTCGACCGCCTGGTGGCGACCGGCCTGGTAGGCGCCGGCGATCGACTCGAGCCGGTGGGGTGGGCGGCAACGGCGGCAACCGACAACATGGGCAGCGCCCGCGCCACCCTCCTCCACGGCCGCGCCGCTGACGCCCGCGCCGGTGATCCGGCGGCGGTCGCAGCCCGGGCCCGCCATCTCGAGCGGGCCGGTCGGACCGCCGAGGCCTCTGCCACCCACGCGGCCGCCGCCGAGGCCGCCGCCGCGGTGCTCGCCCCCCACTCGGTGCGGGAGCACGTGGAGGCCGCCCTCGCCCTCGGCCACACCGACCCCGGCCACCTCCACCGACTCCTCGGCGAGGCCGAGACCCGGGCCGGCAACTACCCCGCCGCGATCCGATCACTGCATGCCGCTGCCGCCAACGGCACCTCATGGGAGGTCGAGCGGTCGATCGGCGACGTGTACCTGCGGTGGGGTCGGTGGCCGCTCGCCACCGCCTCGTTCGAAGCCGCCCTCGACCTCGCAGACGACGACGCTGCTCGGGCAACGGTCCTGGCCGACCTCGCCGTGGTCGCAGCACGCTCGGGTGACGCGGCGACGGCCCGGGACCGGGTGGCGGAGGCGCTCGCCGTCGAGGGTGACGACCCGGAGGTGGTCTCGCGAGTGGAGAACGTCGCCGGCCTCGTGCTCGACGCCCCCGAGCACCTGGTGACTGCCATCACCCACGCCCGCCGCACCGACCGGCGCGAGGACGAGGCGGCCGCCCTCAACAACCTGGCCCTGGCGTACGCCCGCCGGGATCGGGTGGAAGAGGGCATCGCCCTCGCGGAGCGGGCCCTCGGACTGCTCGACCGCAGCGGCGATCGCCATCGGCGCGCGGCCATCCATGGGAACCTCGCCGATCTCCACCACCTCGCCGGCGCCGAGGACGCCTCCCAGGCCCACCTGCGGGAGGCGGTGACGCTGTTCGCCGAGGTCGGCGTGGGCGAGTGGGAGCCGGAGATCTGGAAGCTGACCGGCTGGTAGGGGTTGGCGGCCGGGATCGGGCCTCACCGCGGTCGGTCGTCGGTCCTCGTCTCGGCGGGTGGGACACCGGTGGGCTCCCGGTCGATGCTGAGCTCCAACACGTGGTGCCCGTCGATCACCGTCGAGCGGACGTCGTCGACCATCTTCTCGATGAGGAACAGACCCCAACCACGAGGGCTCTGCTCACCCGCCAGCTTGGCCTCGATGTCAGGGGTGGGGACGACATCGGCGGGTCCGGCGCCACGGTCTCGGACCGTGACCCGCACGCGGTCCGCATCGGCGCGGACGGCGACATCGACCGGGGCATCGGGATCACCCTGACTGCCGTGCTCGATCGCGTTCATCACGGCTTCGGACACCGCGGTTCCCAGGCGTTCCCGCGTTCGCCCGTCGAGGCCCAGGTCGGCAACGGCCGCGTCGACCAGCGCCATGGCCTGCCGTTCGGTGCCCTCCTCGCTCCTGAGCGAGAACTCGGTGACGAGGCGATCGGTGACGAACACCGCCGCCGACGCAGCCGCCTGTCCGAGGCGGCTGACCGCGACGAGGGTGATGTCGTCCTCCTGCTCCGCGTCGGGCCCCGTGAACGTCTCCAGGTCACCGATGAGGGCGGTGACGACATCGGCTCCCGGCCTCAGGCGGCCGACCCGACCCAGCAGGCGGCCGAACCCGTACATCTCGCCTCCCGTGCCGTGGGCCTCGGTGACCCCGTCGGACGTGAACACGATGATCGAGTCCGGCTCGACCGTGTAGGCGACGGTCTCGTAGGTCATGCCCGGCAGGAGGCCGAGCGGCATGCCGGTGGCTCGGATCTCCTTGACGCCATCGCCGGTACGGACGTAGGGCGGGTTGTGGCCGGCGTTGGCCAGCACCAACCGGCCGGAGCTCGGCTCGAGGATGGCGTAGCAACAGGTCACGAACATCGACGGCGGTATCTCGGGCACGAGCTGCTCGTTGACCGCAGCCAGCGCCGCTCCCGGGTCATCGTGGTCGAGCGCGGCGGCCCGGAGTTGGCTCCGGCAGGTCGCCATGACGAGCGCGGCGGGGACACCCTTGTCGGTGACGTCGCCGACGACGATGCCGATCTTCCCGCCCTCGAGGGCGATGAAGTCGTAGAAGTCGCCGCCCACCGCCCGGGCGGGCCGATAGAAGGCATCGACACGCCACCCGTCGATGTCCGGGAGGTCCTTGGGGAGGAGTGTCTGCTGGATGAGCGCGGCGACCTGCAGCTCCTGGTGGATGCGCTCCCGTTCCTTGGTCTCCCGCTCCCGCTCCGCGACGAGCTGGGCCACCCGCATCGCCGGCGCCACCCGGGTGGCGAGCCCACCGAGGAGCCGTCGATCCTCGGCGGAGTAGGGCTGGTCGGAGAGGCGGCGACCGAGGTACATGGCGCCCATCAACTCACCTTGGCTGACGAGCGGGACCACCACCTCGACGCCCTCCCCGCGGAGCTCGTCGAGGGCAGGGGACGCGAGGTCGACTTCGTCGAGGACCACGGGCCGTGCCACCTCGACGAGATAGGCGGTGAGGGGATCCGCCGGCGGGATCTCCCTGCCCACACCAACGGCCGTCGTCGGCGTCGGCACCTCGGCGGGCGCCGGCGAGTCCTTGTTGCGGCGACGCATCAACTGCACGATCAGGCCCCCTTCCATGTAGGGATCGTCCCGGCGACACGACGGGGTACCGCCGTCCAGACGTCCACCGCCTCGGGGCTCAGGGACGTGCCGACGGCAGCGGCCCAGGCGGCCGCGATGACCTCGGGGGACGTCTCGTTGGAGATCGCCGTCCCCAGACGCTCCACCTCGGCGTCGGCGACATAGCCCGACCGGAAGAACCGACGGTCGAGCCACCGCTGGACCCTCACCCGTACCGGGCCGAAGGCCATGAAGACGATGAGCGTCGACGCGGCGACGAGCCAAGGTGGTGCTTCGGCGCCGAGGATCGCCTGGGGCACCCACACCGCCAACAGCACGAACACGAGGCCCAGACCGGCGAGCACGATCAGGTAGGTCCACGTGCGCTTGAGGATCCGATCGATCTCGAAGAGGCGGTCCCGCGTGACGGCACCGGCCACGGCGACGGCGAACAGGGCGAAGTCGAGCTCGAACAGGAAGCTGGAGACACCCGACAGGAATGCGTTCTGCACGGTCGATGCCGTGACTCCCAGCACGAACGTCGCGAGGAGCACCGGGACGGTGAGTCCCATCCACCGATACTGCAGGCGTACCGTGCCCGTCGACCGGCGCCACCGGACGACGAGGTGGGCGCCAGCGAGGAAGGTGAGGATCAGGGCGGCGGGGAGCGCCACGTCGAGCACGACGGACCAGACCTCACCGGCGGCGTACGGATTGGCGACCCCCGGCAGCGAGTACATGCCCAGCGGGTCGGACGGGGCGAGCCAGGTGGCGACCATGTTGACGATCGCCAGAGCCAGGACGCTCGGGATGAGCAGACGCTCGAACCGACCGGTCGGCCGTCGATCCGGGAAGGCGACGAAGAGGACCGCCATGCCGGCCACGGTCCAGCCGAAGAACCCGTCCGACACCAGCGCCAGGACGATGGCCACCTCCGGGGCAGCCTGCAGGGTCTGGGCGCCGAACGAGAGCGAGATCTCGAGGATGCGGCTGGTCCCGATCAGGAGGAGGCCCTGCACCGACCAGAGTCCCGGG
>JBFLKR010000206.1:0-2821 GCA_040883295.1 Acidimicrobiia bacterium | reverse complement strand
TACCGACGTACCGACGTACCGACGCACCGCGAAGCGCAGCCGAGCGTTCATCGGTCCACGTCGCCGAGCACGAAGTCGAGACTGCCCATGACCGCCAGCAGGTCCGGCACGAGGACGCCCTCGAGAATCCAGGGGAGCATGGAGAGGTTGGAGAACGAGGGGGTCCGGATCTTCAGCCGGTAGGGCCCCTGACCGCCCTCGGACACGAGGTAGTAACCCATGACGCCCTTGGGGACCTCGGCCCGGACGTAGGTCTCACCCTTGGGCACCTTGATGACCTTGGGCACCTTCGCCTGCAGCGGGCCATCGGGGATCTTGTCGACCGCCTGCTTGACGATGTGCGCTGCCTGGCGGATCTCCTCCATCCGCACCCACCAGCGGTCGAACGAGTCGCCGTTCTCGCCGACGGGCACCTCGAAGTCGACCTGGTCGTACGGCAGGTAGTCGGTGTGGAGTCGAAGGTCGAAGGGGACGCCGGAGCCCCGCAGGTTGGGCCCGGTGACGCCGTAGGAAATCGCCACCTCGGGGGGGAGGATGCCGACGCCCTTGGCGCGGGCTACGAAGATCTCGTTGCCCTTGAGGAGCCGCTCCAACTCGTCACAGGTCTCGAGCACCTTGTCCATCGCATCGAGGGTCTCGGTGAAGAAGCCCGCCGGGAGGTCCTGGATGCGCTTCTTCTGCTCCTTGCCGGCGCCCGCCGCCGGCTTGATGCCGCCGATGCGGTTGAAGTTGGGGTGGAAGCGACCGCCGGTGACGGACTCCATCACGTCCAGCACCCGCTCGCGTTCGCGCAGGGCGTACATCAGGGGGGTGGTGGCGCCCAGCTCGAG
This sequence comes from Acidimicrobiia bacterium, assembly GCA_040883295.1. GTDB lineage: Bacteria > Actinomycetota > Acidimicrobiia > Spongiisociales > JAENVV01 > JAHEFX01. Next base: position 1,991 of record JBFLKR010000206.1, on the reverse strand, counting down.
GGGGAACGAGCCCATGAACATGAGGTGGGCCGCGATCCGGGCCATCTCGGTGAGCATGAGGCGGATCCAGCGGGCGCGTTCGGGGGCCTCGACGCCGAGCAACCGCTCGGCGGCGACCACGAACGGGATCTCGTTGGCATAGCCCGAGGTCCAGTCGATGCGATTGATGATCGTGGTGACCTGGGGATAGGTGCGGACCTCGGCGAGCTTCTCGTAGCCGCGGTGCATGTAGCCGAGGACCGGTTCGACGTCGGTGATGCGCTCGCCGTCGACCTTGGCGATGAGTCGGAGCACGCCGTGGGTGGAGGGGTGCTGTGGCCCGATGTTCAGGGTCATGTCGGGCGTGTGCACCTCGAGGGCGACCGACACCTCGGCGAGTTGGGCGAGCCGGCGTTCGTCGAGCATCAGGCCCCCGGGTTCTCGGTGCTGGGCTTGTCGCTTCGAGTCGGCTCCGCCAACTCGGGGCCGGTCGGCGCACGCTCGGGTAGGTCCTCGACGTCGACGTCCCCCGGCCATGGCTTCACCTCTCGGGACAGCAGGGCGAACGACTTGCGGAGGGGATGGCCCTCGAAGTCGTCGGGGAGGTACAGGTGACGGGTGTTGGTGAGGCCCTCGAAGGTGATGCCGTACATCTCGGCGGCCTCCCGCTCGTGCCACTGGGCACCCGGGAAGACGGGCTCGATCGACTCGATGCGGGGGTCCTCCTTGGGGAGGTCGGTGGAGAACACCACCACCCGTGCCTCGACGACGTCGCCGATGGCGCAGAGCACCTCGAACCGCTCCTCGACCGGCTCCTCGGGCGGGTCACCGACCTCGACGTCGTTCGACCAGTCGATGGCGGAGAGGAACTCGAGGTGCGGGAGGCCGGCGCCGTCGCGGGCGGTGGTGATCGACTCGGCCCAGCGGTCGGCGGCGACCCGGATCTTGGAAAGGCCGTGCTCGGCCGACCAGGACTCGGCGCCGACGGTCTCGGCCACGGACGACGCGAGCCGCGCCACCGGGTCGTCGGCCGTCGAGACCTCCTCGGTGGTCGCCTCCGCCTCGTCGGCGGCCTCGTCGCCGACCTCAGGCGGGTTGTCGCTCATCCTGCTTCCACTTGTCGGGGATGTCCTCGGCCTGGATCTTTTGCTGCAGGAGGACGATGCCCTCCATGAGAGCTTCGGGGCGCGGCGGGCAGCCAGGCACGTACACGTCCACGGGGATGAGCTGGTCGACGCCCTTGGTCACCGAGTACGAGTCCCAGTAGGGACCGCCACAGTTGGAGCACGACCCCATGGAGATGACGTACTTGGGATCGGGCATCTGGTCGTACAGCCGCTTGAGGACGGGCGCCATCTTGTCGGTGAGGGTCCCGGCCACGACCATGAGGTCGGCCTGGCGGGGGGAGGCGGGGAACGGGATGATCCCGAAGCGCATCATGTCATAGCGGGGCCCGGCGGCGGCGATCATCTCGACCGAGCAGCAGGCGAGGCCGAACTGGAACATCCAGAGGCTGTACTTGCGCGACCAGTTGAGGAGCGCCGACAGGGGCTTGACACGGCCGAACTTCTCGGCGACTACTCCCACCGGAGCACCCCCTTCTTGATGGCGTAGCCCAGGCCCTCGACGAGCGTCAGCATGAAGAGGATGACCGCCACGAGGCCGAAGACGCCGAAGTCCTCGGCCGAGATGGCCCACGGGAACAGGAAGACGGCCTCGACGTCGAAGATGACGAAGAGCAGCCCGAAGATGTAGTACCGGACGTTGGACTGGGCCCAGCCCTCGCCGACCGGGTCGACGCCGCACTCGTAGGTGAGGTACTTGGCCCGGGTCGGGTTGGAGGGTCGGAGCAACGACGCCACGCCGAGGAGGGCGAGGACCAACACGACGCCGAGGGCCGCGAAGGCGCCCACCGTGATGTAGTCCTGGAAGTACTCGGTCACCGCTCCTCACCTGGTCCGCGTACGGGCGGCGAGTATATGCCCCCGACCCGACAGGTCGAATCCGAGCCC
>JBFLKR010000025.1:0-3225 GCA_040883295.1 Acidimicrobiia bacterium | reverse complement strand
GGCTGGAGCGGGCGCTGGCCGCGATTTGAAGGGGGAGTACTAAGTACCGGGTACTCAGTACTGACATCTCCGGTGGGCCCGTCGCGGCGCGATGCAGGTCCCCCCTCCCACTCGCCTCCGGCGAGCGGGGCCCATCCCCCCTCCGGGGGGATTTCTCAGAGAAGGGGCGCCCCCTCCCACTTCGCTTCGCTCCGTGGGGCCCATCCCCCCTGCGGGGGGATGTCCTGGTATCCGCCTACCCCTTGGGCGGCGCCGGTTCCTTCGGCAGGCCCAGCAGCATCTCGCCGATGATGTTGCGCTGGATCTGGTTGGTGCCGGCGTAGATCGTCCCCGCCCGGGCGTTCTGGAACACGATGCCCCACGACGCCGTCGAGTTGGGGGCGCCCTTCTCGTCGTGGCGGAACGCCGTCGACGGCTCCCGGCCCTCGAGGGTGAGGCCGTCCATCCCGAGGACGTCCATGGCCAACTCGGTGACGTCGCGGTGGTAGTCCGACCAGTAGAGCTTGTCGATGGCGCCCTTGGGGCCCGGGTCCTCGCCGTTCATGAACGACGTGAGGCGCTGGTAGCCCATGTACTTCATGACCTGGACCCGCTCCCACGCCTTCACGAGCTCCTCGCGGGTGGCGGGATCGTCTGCGGCGCCGCGTTCGCGAGCCAGGTCGAACAGCCGATCGATCTCGCTCTGGAAGCCGATCGGGCCGGTGGCGGCGTCACGGCCCCGCTCGAAGCCGAGCAGCGTCATTGCCACCCGCCAGCCGTCGTTCACCCGGCCGACCACGTTGTCCTTGGCGGTGCGGGCGTCGGCGAAGAACGTCTCGTTGAAGTGTGACGGGCCCGACATCATCTTGATGGGCCGCACCTCGACGCCGGGCTGGTCCATGGGCACCAGGAGGAACGTGATGCCCCGATGCTTGGGGGCCTCGGTGTCGGTGCGGGCGAGGACGAAGATCCAGTTCGCCCACTGGCCGGCCGACGTCCAGATCTTCTGGCCGTTGACGACCCACTCGTCGCCGTCGAGCACCGCCCGGGTGCCGACGTTGGCGAGGTCGGAGCCGGCGTTCGGCTCCGAGTAGCCCTGGCACCACAGGTGCTCGCCCGACAGCGCCCGGGGCAGGAAGTACTGCTTCTGCTCCTCGGTGCCCCACATGAGCAGTGTGTTGCCCAGCATCCCGATGCCGAACACGTCGTTGTGGCCGCCGAAGGGGGCGCCCACCCGGGCAAGCTCCTCGGCCACCACCAACTCGTCGAGGTGGCTGCGTCCCCCGCCGCCGTACTGGGTCGGCCACGACATGCCCAGCCAGCCGCCCTCGTAGAGCTTCGCCCGCCAGTCGTTGAGGAACTTCTCGTACTGCTCGCCCTCGAGCGCCCCGATGCCCTGCCAGTCGTCGGGCAGGTGCTCGTCGAGCCAGGAGCGGATCTCGGCGCGGGTCTCCTCTGCCGAGGCCGGGTAGTCGAAGTCCATGGGGTCCCTCCGGGCGAGTCGTCGAAGCCGTGGGTGCATTCTTCCACGCGACGGCGGGGGGTTCGGCGGCCCTCGACAAAGGCGGACGCCCCGAGGCAAGGGGGGAGAGCCTCGGGGCGTCCTGTGTTGCTGGCCGGCGTGGGAGGGGGACGAACCATCGTCCGGCCTGCTGTCCCGCATGCGGGCTGGGGTAGCCCGCCTGTTGGGGAGGGACCGTACCAGTCGTCACCCGACCGGTGCCAACTTCATGCCCCGCCGATGTCCGGGTGTGGAAAAGTTCCGGTCAATTCGTCCGCAGGCCGGACGCGACCATCGGCATCCCTGGACCACATCCGAATGACGTAGGCCCGGGCCCACCATTCGGGGTCGTAGGGCTCGCCGGCACGGGGCGTGGGGCCACCCTCGCCGGGCAGGTCGTCGAACGCACCGGCCGCGATCGCCTCCCGGATGCGGCGCTCGGCGAGCGACTCGAAGTGCTCGGCGTCCATGGCCACCACGGTACCGTCGGGCCATGACCGACGACCAGATCGAGGCCCTCGTCATCGCCGAGTTGGAGTCCCTCGGCGCCGACTACGACGTCATGGACTGCGACCCCGACCTCGCCGACACCGCCGCCTTCTGCGAGGCCTACGGCGTCGACCCCGAGGACTCGGCCAACTGCATCCTCGTGGCCTCCCGCAAGCCCGAGGGGGTCATGGCCCTCTGTCTCGGATTGGCGACGACCCGCCTCGACGTCAACGGCGCCATCAGGCGCCACCTCGGGGTGCGGAAGATTTCCTTCGCCCCCGCCGAGCTCACCGCCGAGGTGACCGGCCAGGTGATCGGCGGCGTCACCCCCTTCGGGACGCCCGACGACCTGGCGATCCTCGTCGACGAGGCCGTCGTCGGCCGGGACCGCGTGGTGGTCGGCGGCGGGTCCCGCCGGAAGAAGATCCACGTCGACCCGGAGGTGTTCGGACGTTGGGACCGGGCCACGGTGGCCCCGTTCGCAACCGTCGGCTAACCGCCGAGGCCGGCGGGCCAGTCGATCTCGACGGCATTGCCGTTGGCGGCGTCGCTCGACCGGGAGACGAAGTATCGGTCCGGCAGCGGCTCGAAGTCCTCGCCGCAGGTCAGCGCCCAGGGCAGCACGTTGACCAGTGTCATGGGGTCGGGCATCGCCGCCTCGCAGTCGTCGGGCGTGCTGATGGCCAGGAACACCCCGAATCGCTCCAGCACCATCGCCGGCGTCCAGTCGGCTGGGTCGGTCGACAGCTGGTCGTTGAAGCCGAAGCCGTGGTCGCCGAACACCACCACCGTGGTCCGGTCGAGGTCGATCCGCTCGGCCGCCTCGACGAGCAACCGGCCCGTGCAGTCGATCTGGGTCTGGGCGGTGGCCCCCGAGACGACGAGGCTGCAGTCCGACGTCAGGTTGAAGGGCACGTGGGGGAGGGTGGCGTGGTGGACGGCGATGGTGCCGTCGGGGGGCTGGCCCACGGCCGACAGCACGTCGAGGCCGGATCGGGTCCACGTCTCCACGAGCGCCAGGCGGAACACCTCCGGCAGCGGGGTCTGGGCCAGGTAGGCGTCGGTGATCTCGCTGCGCCACAGCCCCCGGTGGCACCGGTCGACGATCTCGTCACAGCGGCTCAGGCTCCACGAGGCCTCGTGGAACTCGAGGCGGGAGCCGCCCGCCCGGGCCGCTGCCAGCAGGTCGGTGCCGCCACCCAGCCCCGAGTGGAGCACCGCGGTGTCCTCGGGCCCGAACGGGCCCGCCACCGGGT
>JBFLKR010000205.1:0-5417 GCA_040883295.1 Acidimicrobiia bacterium | reverse complement strand
TCCACGGGTTGTCGGCCGCCGGCAAGCCGCTCCTCGTCCGCTACGACCTCGAGGCGGCCCGGGAGGCCGTCTCCCGAGACGAGGTCGACCGACGTCCGCACGACCTGTGGCGCTGGCACGAGTTGTTGCCGCTGCGGCGAAGCGAGGACGTGGTCTCGCTGGGCGAACCATTCACGCCCCTGCTCGAACTCCCGGCCATCGGGGCGGCCGCCGGGGCCCGGGCCCCGATCGTCAAGGACGAGGGCCGTCTCCCCACCGGTTCGTTCAAGGCCCGAGGGCTGGCCCTCGCGGTGTCGATGGCGAAGGCGTTCGGTCTGATCCGTCTGGCGATGCCCACCAACGGCAACGCCGGGGCGGCGCTCGCCGCCTACGGCTCCCGGGCGGGGATGGAGACGTTCGTCTTCTGCCCCGCCGACACCCCGGAGGTGAACGTCCGCGAGATCGCGCTCCAGGGCGCCCACGTGTGGCGTGTCGACGGGCTCATCGACGACTGCGGGAAGATCGTCGCCGCCGGCAAGGACGCCATGGGTTGGTTCGACGTCTCGACCCTCAAGGAGCCGTACCGCATCGAAGGCAAGAAGACGATGGGCCTCGAGCTCGTGGCCCAACTCGGTTGGCAGGTCCCCGATGTCATCTTCTATCCCACCGGTGGCGGCACGGGCCTGATCGGCATGTGGAAGGCGTTCGACGAGATGGAGGCCCTCGGCTGGATCGGCAGCGCTCGACCGCGAATGGTCGCCGTGCAGGCAAGTGGGTGTGCACCCATGGTCCGGGCGTGGGAGCAGGGCGAGGACCACGCCGAGCGCTGGGAGGACGCCCACACGGTCGCCGCCGGCATCCGGGTGCCCGCCGCCATCGGCGACTTCCTCATCCTGTCGGCGGTGCGGGAGTCCGACGGCTTCGCCATCGCCGTCGACGACGAGGCCATCGAGTCGGCCCGGGCGAGGGCCGCCGGCGACGACGGACTGCTGCTGTGCCCCGAGGGTGCCGCCACGCTCGCCGCCTGGGAGCAGTCGGTTGCCGACGGTCTCGTCGGACGCGACGACCGGGTCGTCCTCTTCAACTGTGGCAACGGCCTGAAGTACCCGATGCCGCCCGCCGACCGGACCCTCGACCCCGACACGGTCGACTGGTCGACTCTCGCCGGCTGATGGCCGACGTCGTCGTCTCCGAGTTCATGGACCGCCAGGCGGTCGAGCGCCTCGAGGCGGCCACCTCGGTCCTCTACGACCCCGACCTCGCCACCGACCGCGCCCGGCTGCTCGAGGCCGTCGGCGAGGCTCGGGCCCTCGTGGTCCGCAACCGGACGCAGGTCGACGCCGACGTCGTGGCAGCGGCCCCGGCGCTGGTCGTCGTGGGCCGGCTCGGGGTCGGTCTGGACAACATCGACCTGGCGGCCTGCGACGTGGCCGGCGTGGCCGTGCGGCCCGCCATCGGCGCCAACGCCGCCGCGGTGGCCGAGCACGTCGTCGGGGCGCTCTTCGCCCTCGCCCGTCCGGCGCTCGGGGCGACCGATCGGATCCTCGCCGGGGAGTGGCCGCGCACCGAGTACGTGGGCCAGGAGCTGGCCGGGCGGCGGCTCGGATTGGTCGGGCTGGGCCACACCGCTCGGGAGGTCGCCCGGCGGGCGGACGCTCTGGGCATGGAGGTGGCCGGCCACGACCCGATCACCTCGCCCGAGGGGATCCCCAACCTGCCACTCGACGAGCTGCTCGCCCGCTCCCAGGCGATCTCGGTCCACGTCCCGCTCACCGAGGACACCCGCGGGTTGCTGGACGCCGCGCGACTCGCCCTCCTCCCCGCCGGCGCGTGGCTCGTGGACACGTCTCGTGGCGGGGTCGTCGACCACGCCGCCGTCGGTGACGCCCTCCGGGCCGGTCGGCTCGGCGGGGCCGCCCTCGACGTCTTTGCCGACGAGCCGCCGACCGAGGCCCAACTCGCGGCCCTCGCCGGGTCGCCGAACCTCATCCTCACGCCGCACGTGGCGGGCATCACCGAGGAGTCGAACCGCCGGATCGGGACGGTCGTCGCCGACGCCGTCCTCGAGGCGCTCGGGCCATGAGCTCGGTCTGCGCGGTCGGGCTCGCCGTCGCCGATCTGGTGCTCGGCGCCGACCGCCTGCCGACCGGCCCTGGGAAACACTTCGCCCGGTCGGGTCGCCTCGTGGGCGGCGGGCCGGCCGCCAACGCCGCCGTGACCGTGGCCCGCCTCGGGGGCGCCGCCCGGTTCGTCGGACGAGTCGGCGACGACCCTCTCGGTCGTCTGATCATCGGCGACCTGATCGGCGAGGGCGTGGACACCGACGGGGTGGAGACCGTCGCCGGCGTGGGCTCCCCCGTGTCGGCAGTGCTCGTCACCGCCGACGGTGAACGCACGATCATCAACCACACCGACGCCCGACTCCACGACGACCCGCCCGATCGGCTCCCGGCGGCCGATGCCTACGTGGCGGACGTGCGGTGGCCGGCCGGCGCCGAGGCGGCCATGGCGGCCGCCCGCGACCGGGGCGTGGCCGGCGTGCTCGACCTCGACCGCACCGACGGCCGCGTGCCGGAGACGGCGATCTCCGCCGCCAGCCACGTCGTGGCGGCGATCGAGGCCCTGGGCACCAAGGACCCCGAACGGGCGCTCGCCGAGTTGGCCGACAGAACCGCGGCGTGGGTGGCGGTCACGGTCGGCGCCGACGGGGCCCTGTGGCTCGATGCCGGCGAGGTCTGCCGGTTGGCACCGCCGGCGGTGGACGTGGTGGACACCCTCGGGGCCGGCGATGTCTTCCACGGCGCCTTCGCGCTGGCACTGGCCGAGGGCCGTGAGGCGGCGGCGGCCGCCCGGTTCGCCACGGCCGCAGCAGCGGTGAAGTGCACCCGACCGGGCGGTCGGGCCGGGATCCCCACCCGGGCCGACGTCGACGAACTGGAGGCACGGACATGGGCATGACCGCCGGCAAGTACTGGCGACTGCGACGACTGGCGGACCGGGGGGGACGTTTCACGATGCTGGCCGTCGACCAGCGCCCACCGATCGAGCGGCTGGTCGCCGAGGCGCGGGGCGAGCAGGCGCCTCGCCGCGAGGACGTGTCGGCCGTCAAGACGCTGCTCCTGGAGGAACTCTCACGGGAGGTGTCGGCCGTGCTCGTCGACCCGCTCATCGCCTACCCGGACGGATGGCGGCACCTCGACCCGGCCCGCGGGTTGCTCGTGACGCTCGAACATGCCGTCTACGACGAGGGCCCGGGTGGGCGTCGATCCGGCCCGATCCCCGGCTGGTCGGTGGAGGCGATCGCCCGCCTCGGTGGCGACGCCGTGAAGGTGCTCGCCTGGTACCGGCCCGACGCCGACCCGGCGGTGTGCGAACACCAGCAGGCGTGGGTCGCCGAGGTGGGCGAGGCGTGCCGGCGCCACGACCTGCCCTTCGTCTTCGAGCTGCTCGTGTACCCGTTCGCCGCCGACCACGGGAGCGGCGACGAGTACGCCGAGGACCCCGGCAAGCGCGCCGAGGCGGTCATCGAGAGCGTCGAGACGTTCGCCGACCCGGCGTTCGGCGTCGACCTCTTCAAGCTCGAGAGCCCGATCCCGGCCGCCGAGCTGCCGCCCCCCGACCTCGACGACGGCACCACGGCCGGGTGGTTCTCGGCCCTCGACCGGGCGGCCGGGCGGCCCTGGGTCATGCTCTCGGCGGGGGCGTCGGCCGACGACTTCCGGCGGGTCCTCCACTACGCCCTCGACGCCGGCGCCAGCGGGTTCCTCGCCGGACGGGCGATCTGGGCCGAGGCCATGGAGGCGTTCCCCGACCTCGAGGCCTGCCGGGCCGCGCTCCGCGGGGACGCCGTGCCCTACCTCCGCACGCTGGTGGACGACGCCACGGCGTCGGCCCGACCCTGGTTCGAGCATCCGGGGCTGGGGGCGCCGGACGGCGTCGACGCCGCCTTCGCCGAGACCTACGGAGGTGCATCGTGAAGCTGCGGTTCGTGGCCATCGCCCGCACGACCTTCGACATCCCCCTCGCCGCCGAGTTGGCGACCCTGGCCCGGGGGTCGATCACCGACCACGAGGTCGTCGGGTCGGCCGACCTGCTGGTCGAGGCGCCGAGTCAGCCAGTCCCCGAGGACGACGCCGACGCCATCGTGCTGCTCATGGCCACGTTCGCCGACAGCACGCTGCCGGCGGCGGTGGTCGGCGACGCCGAGGTCCCGATCGTGTTGTGGGGGGTGCCCGAGCCGCGGACCGGCGACCGGCTGCGACTCAATGCCCTCTGCGGGATCAACCTCGCCGCCTACGAACTGCGACGCCGGGGCCACGATGTCCGCTGGCTGTACGCCCACCCGGCCGACGACGGGGTGGGCGAGGCGCTCGACGCCGCCCTGGCTTGGCCCCCGGCGGCTCGTCCCGGGCCCACCGTCGAGGCTGACACCGAAGCAGGGATTCGCCTTGCCGACCGGCTCGCGGGCCTCACCGTGGGGCTGGTGGGCGACCCGCCGGCGGGCTTCACACCATGCCTCGCCGACCACGCGGTGCTGGCGGCGGCCGGTTCACCGACCGTGGACCGGGTGGACCTCGACGTCCTCTTCGAGCGGGCGTCGAGCCTCGATCCCGCTGCGGCCCGTGGGCTGGTCGACGACCTGGTGGGCATCGAGGACCGGGAACCGGGAGCCGTGGACGCGGCCCTCCAGTTGCACCTCGGGCTGGCGGCCCTCGTCGAGGACCGGGGTTGGGACGGGGTGGCCACCCGGTGTTGGCCCGAGTGTTTCACGGAGTTCGGGGCGGCGGCGTGCGCCGCCCAGGGGCTGCTGGCTGACACGGGCGTGCCGGCCACCTGCGAGGCGGACGTGCCGGGCACGCTGACGGCGCTGGTGCTTCGGGAGGCGGCCGGAGCCCCACCGATGGTGGCCGACCTCGTGGACGTGGCCGACGACGGGACGATGGCGTTCTGGCACTGCGGCTTGGCCCCCGAGTCGATGGCGGGTGAGGTACCGGCGGCGGCCGACCACCCCAACCGGGGGCTGCCGCTGCTGCGCCAGTTCCGCTTCCGACCGGGCCGGGTGACCGTGGCGCGGTTCTCGGCGTCGTTGGGGGTCGCGCGACTCGTCATCGGCGGCGGGGAGGTGCTGGACCGGCCCAGGCCATATCACGGGACCTCGGGCGTCGTCCGGATGGACCGCCCGGGCGACGAGGTCCTGGCGACGGTGATGGCCGAGGGGCTCGACCACCACTACGGGATCGTGTACGGCGACGTCCGGGCGGCGCTGGCCGGGCTCGCCGAGGTGCTGGGGATCGACGTCGTCTGGCTCTGAATCACAAGACCCCGCCGGCTGGCGGGGCACGGCGGGGGCTTGCTTGCGGCTGTGCCGGATGGGCGGATCCGACACGTTGTGGATTCACACGTATACGTCGCCTACCCGCCGGGCGGATGGACCAAAC
>JBFLKR010000204.1:0-3440 GCA_040883295.1 Acidimicrobiia bacterium | reverse complement strand
TGGTCATCGGAGCGTCTTGAGGTAGGCGACGATGGCGGCGACCTGGTCGCCGTCGAGGTCGTTGCCGGGCATCACGACCTGGTAGCCGGCGACCTGCTCGGCGCCGGGGTCGGTGATCGCCCGGGTGAGGTATTCATCGTCGGCCACGACCACGGAGCCATCGGCGAGTTCGACCTCGCTGCCGTGGAGGCCGACCCACGCCGGGCCGACACCACCCTGGCCACGCTCGCCATGGCAGGCGGCGCACCCCTCGGTGCGAACCAGCGTGGCCCCCTCGGCTGCGAGGGGGGACAGGTCGGCTGCTCCACCACCACAGGCCGCGGCGAGGATGGCGAGCACGACGGCGAGCAGGGACACCAACCGCACGGGCCGATGCTATGCCTCCCCGCGAGGTACCCCTACGCGTGGTCGAGGACGGCGGCGATGCCGTCGGCGTCGAGGCCGAGTTCGGCGAGGATCCCGGCCTGGTCCCCGAAGCCGAGGAACCGATCGGGTACGCCGAGCATCGTCACCGGGGTCATGACCCCGGCGGCGGCGAGCGCCTCGGCCACCCCGGCGCCGAACCCGCCGGCGACGACGTTGTCCTCCACGGTCACGACACGCCCGTGGGCGGCCGCCCACGAGGGCAGACGAGGGTCCATGGGCTTCACCCAGCGGGCGTTCACGATCGTGACACTGGCATCGACGAGCCCGGCGGCCTTGTGGGCCGCCTCGACGGTCTTGCCCGTGGCGAGCAGCAGTACGTCCTCGCCCTCGGTGAGCCGATCCCACTCGCCGATGGTGAACGGGGCCGCCGGGAGCTCCGGGAGCGCGTCGGCGCTGCCCTTGGGGTAGCGGATGGCCACCGGCCCGTCGTGGTCGAGGGCCGTGGCGAGCATGGAGGCGAGTTCCTGGGCGTCGGCGGGGGCGCCGATGGCCAGGTTGGGGATCGGGCGCAGGAAGGAGAGGTCGAAGACGCCGTGGTGGGAGGCGCCGTCGGGCCCGGTGACGCCGGCCCGGTCGAGCACGAACGTCACCGGCAGGTCGTGCATGGCGACCTCGGTCAACACCTGGTCGAAGGCTCGCTGCAGGAACGTCGAGTAGATCGACACGACGGGGTGCTTGCCGCCCATGGCCAGTCCTGCCGCGAGTGCCACGGCGTGCTGTTCGCTGATGCCCACGTCGATCACCCGGTCGGGCATGCGCTCGGCGAGGACCGAGAGACCGGTGGACGATTCCATGGCGGCGGTGATGGCCACGACGTCGTCCCGCCGTTCCGCCTCGTGGGCCAGGGCGGCGCCGAAGGCGGCGGTCATGGAGAGCTTGTTGGCGAGCGGCTTGCCGGTCGCCGGGTCGAACTTGCCGACGCCGTGGAGCTTCTCGAGCTCGTCGTCGATGGCGGGCTGGTAGCCGTGGCCCTTCTCGGTGACGACGTGGATGACCACCGGCTCGTCGAATCCCTTGGCCCGCTCGAAGGTCTCCTCCAACAGCGCAAGGTCGTGGCCGTCGATCGGGCCGGTGTACTTGAGACCGAGCACGTCGAAGAACGTCAGGGTGGTGAGCAGCTCCTTGAGGCTCTCCTTGAGGCGGACGGCGGTCTCCTCGGCGACCTCGCCCACCACCGGGAGGCGGCGCAGCAAGCCACCGAGCGCCTGCTTGGCGTCCTCGTAGCGGCGATCCACGCGCAGCCGGGACAGGTGCTCGGCCAGGCCCCCGACGGTGGGGGCGTAGGAGCGACCGTTGTCGTTGATGACGATGATGAGCCCGGCGGGCTTCACCTGGGCGACGTGGTTGAGGGCCTCGTAGGCGACGCCGCCGGTGAGGGCGCCGTCGCCGATCACGGCCACCACGTGGGAATCGTCGTCGCGGGCCTCGACGAGGCCCATGGCGTAGGAGATCGACGTCGAGGCGTGGGAGCTCTCCACCCAGTCGTGCTCGCTCTCGGCGCGGCTCGGGTAGCCCGACAGGCCCCCGGCCTGGCGCAGCTGCGAGAAGTCACGGCGCCCCGTCACGAGCTTGTGGACGTAGGCCTGGTGGCCGACGTCCCAGATGAGCTTGTCGTGGGGGCTGGCGAAGCTCCGGTGCAGGGCGAGTGTCAGCTCCACGACCCCGAGGTTGGGCGAGAGGTGCCCACCGGTGTCGGCGAGGGCGCGCACGAGGAAGGAGCGGATCTCGCCGGCGAGGTCGGTGAGCTCGTCGGGCTCGAGGCGGAGGAGGTCGCTCGGGTGGTCGATCTGGGAGAGCAGCGACATCGACCGGCAGTGTAGGAGTCGGGCACCGGTTTCCCGGGGGTGACCTCGGTAGCGTGCGCCCGATGGACGACGTCGACGCGGTGCGCCGCGCCATCACCACCCGCCGGGCGGTGCGTGCCTTCCGGCCCGACCCGGTGCCCCCCGACGTCGTGGTGGACATCCTCGCCGCCGCCGCCCGGGCGCCCTCGGGGACGAACATCCAGCCGTGGCGGGTGACCGTGGTGACCGGGGCGGCGCGTGACCGGCTGGTCGACATCGTGCAGGCGGCGTACGACGAGGGGCGCACCGAGGGGCTGGGCGACTACTACCCGACCGAGTTCGTGGAGCCGTACCTGGGTCGCCGTCGGACGGTGGGCTGGGACCTCTACGGCCTGCTGGGCATCGAGCGCGGGGAGTGGGAGAAGACCGCCGCCCAGCACCGGCGCAACTTCCAGTTCTTCGACGCCCCCGTCGGGATCTTCCTGTCGATGCATCGCACGATGCGATCGGGCGGCTGGCTCGACCTCGGCCTGTACCTGGAGGCGCTCATGACCATGGCCCGCGCCCACGGCCTCCACACGTGCCCGCAGGCGGCATGGCTGGAGTTCAAGACCCTCGCAGAGGAGGTGCTGGGGATCCCCGACGACGAGGACCTCGTCGTCGGGTGCGCACTCGGGTGGGAGGACGAGTCGGCGGTCGTCAACCGGCTGCGGACCGAGCGGGCCGACGTTGCCGAGTTCGTCCGCTTCCTCGACTGACTACTCGCCCTGGCCGAGCGAGTAGGCGGGGGCGCCGTCGACGTCGTAGAGGTGCTCGGTCTTGATGACCTCGTACCCGTGGTGGTGGATGGCGCCGAGCAGCTCGAGGATGGCCGAGAAATCGGCGGGGCCCCCGGCGGCGGGCACGAAGCGACATCGCCAGTGGTCGGTGCGGAACGTCTCGGGGAGGCCGTGGGGGTACACCTTGACACCCCGGTTGGTGATCATCTTCAGCTGCCAGCCGGCCGGCGCCGCCGCCTCGAGACCTCGGCCGAGGGTCGCGGGATCGCGGCCCGGCTCCGACCAGTCGCAGAAGACGTCGACGCCGACGAGCTCCTTGCTGACGGTGCGCTCGGGGCCGGGATCGATGGCGATGCCGCCGCCGCGGTAGCTGACCGGGGTGAGACGGGTGGGGCGTGGGGCGCGGCGCCCCGCGGACGGCGGGGCGGGGTCCACCCCGCCCCCCCCCCCC
>JBFLKR010000203.1:0-4723 GCA_040883295.1 Acidimicrobiia bacterium | reverse complement strand
TCGCCGGCTGGGATCCCTTCGACAGCCTGCAGCCGAGGCACACGATCGGCGACTGGTGCCGCACCTGCCCGTTCGAGGTGACGTGCCGGTCGTGGCGTGACGAGGCGCCGGACTCAGGCGGTTGATCGGGTCGCCGCCGCCAGCCGCCCGGCGAGGATGACACCGAGACGCCGATGCAGCTCGGCGACGAGGGCGGGCTCGAGCCCGTCGAAGGAGGGGAACTCCATCACGACGCAGGTCTCGTCGGCCCGCACCGTCGCCGATCGCGGGGCGCCGGTGAGAAAGCCCATCTCCCCGATCAGGGAACCGGGTCCGAAGGCGGCGACCCGTCGGCCGTCCACGAGGGCGGTGAGGTGGCCCGAGAGGACGAGGAGGAGTGACGACGTGGCGTCACCCGCCCGGGTGATCGGCTCGGCGGGGTCGACCAGACGACGCTCCCCGATCCGTTCGAGGGCGGCCAGCTGGGCGGGCGGGAGCCCCCTGCCCAGGTCGCTCTCGGCCAGCGGAACCACTCCGACTGCCTGCACCGCTCCCCGGCCGACGGATTCGAGCACCCGTGCTTCGCACCACTCCAGCGCCGCGTCCAGCGAGGGGAACCGCTTGGCGGCACCGGCAAAGGGGTCCCGGCCGGAGCCGGCGACGACCACGTCGGTCCCGGCGGCGGCGGCCGATGCGAGGAACTCGCGCATGAGCGTGGCGGCTGCACCGTCGACGGCGCCGACACGCGAGACCTCGACGACCAGATGGTCGGGCTCGTGCTCCTCCACCACCGCGAAGAGCCGCGCACAGGCCACGAACGACCACGGACCCTGCGCCTCCACCACGAGCACCCCACCACCATGACGCTCGAGGAGGTCGGCCTCCCGGTGCGGCCACACCCGCAGCGAGCGACGCTCGACACCGGTCGCCACGGACCGCAGCGGCGGCAGGGTGCGTGGCCGTGACCGGAACAGATGGAGGCCGAGCCGGGCCGAGAGGTCCTCACAGACGGCCACGCCGCGGACGCTGTTGCCCCGGTCGTCGACCGGCGGGGAGAAGACACCGACACCCACCTGCCCCGGGATGAGGGCGGCGATCCCGCCCGACACCCCGCTCTTGGCGGGCAGCCCGGTGCGGTGCGCCCACTCCCCCGAGTAGTCGTACATGCCCGCCGAGTACATGACGCTCAGGACGTCGCCCACCGCGGTGCCGTCGACGACCCGCTCCCCGGTGCGGGGGTTGATCCCGTCGTTGGCGAGGGTCGCCGCCATGACCGCGAGGTCACCGGCGGTCACGAGGACCGAGCACTGGCGGAAGTAGACGTCGAGCACCTCCTCGGGATCGCCGTCGATGGCGCCGACCTGGCGGATGAGGTGGACGATCGCCCGGTTGCGGTGCCCTGTCTCCTTCTCGGATTCGTACACCGCCTCGTCGACCTCGAGCGGTCGACCGGCGAACGCCGACAGGACGCCCAACACCCGCTCGAATCGCTCGGCGGTCGTCGACGCCCGCACCAATCCGACCGTCGCGATGGCGCCGGCGTTCACCATCGGGTTGTGGGGCCGATCGGCGGCATCGAGCTGGATCGAGTTGAACGCGTCGCCGCTCGGCTCGACACCGATGCGGCGGAGGATCGCCTCGGAGCCGTGGTCGGCCAGTGCCAGCGCGTACACGAAGGGCTTGGAGACCGATTGGATCGTGAAGGGCTGCCCGAAGTCACCGCTCCCGTGGACCGCGCCGTCGACCGTGCAGAGTCCGATCCCGAACCACGACGGATCGGCCTTGGCCAGTTCGGGGATGTAGTCGGCGAGGACACCGTCGCGGTTGTCGACATGCCGTTCCCGCAGGCGGTCGAGCGCCTGACCGATCACATCCGTGGACATGGGCGACGACGGTACGGCGCCTCGGCTACGGGGATGCGAACCGACGATTGCCGCAGTGTTTCGGGTACTGCCGGGTGGTGGCGCCCCGAAGCCGACTCACGGGGCCGCTCCGGAGACCTTCGCCGGGCCGGGCGCCGCCGGTTCGCTCGGACGCTCCGAGCGTAGGAAGACGAAGAAGCACCAGGTCGCCACGGCCGACAGGAGATGCCAGATCGCGTGCGCCTGCACGATCGAGTCGGGGGCGCACCACGGGTGGTCGGCGGTGCCGGTGAGCCAGATGGCGTACGCACCGAAGAACGAGACGATGCCGAGCCAGAACCATGGCGTGTACGTCCGCCGGGCCCCCGCAGGGTGGCGAGCGACGAGCGCCGGGACCCAGAAGAGCACGACCCACCAGTAGTCGCCCGGCGCCTCGAGCATCGTGGCGGGGGTGATCCCGAAGGCGAGGGCGACGCCGAAGCCGACGAAGCCCGAGAGCCAGCGAACCAGCCGCCCCTCGAACCGGAACACCACCTCGGAGATGATCCAGAGGGCGATGGAGACCCCGAACAGGTCGAGCCCGATCCCGAGGTCGGGACCGATGAACCAGTACCCGGCGGCGTAGGCGCCGAGCAACGCGACGTAGGCGGCGAAGAAGGTCCGGTCCGACCACCGTCCGAGGCGGGCGAGGTTGAACAACCACGGGACCAGGATGAAGGCCACCATGCTCACGTTGTCGAGCCACGCCCCCGAGCGAGTGTGGCTGCCGTGCATGGCCATCGACCCCGGGCCGAGAAACAGCGTGGCGGCGGCATAGAGCAGCGCGACCGGCTGGTTGCCGATGAACCGGTTCACCGGGGGTCGACTGGACACCACGTCCCGGGCGAGCACCCCGAACATCGCCAGGCCCGCCACCACGAAGCCGAGGTTGCCCAGCGTGTTGACCGGCTCCCGAAGCAGCCCTCCCGAGACCCGCTCACACCATCGGGACACCTCCCCGATTGCCTGTTCGTTGGCAGCGGGGTCGCCCCAGCCGATGACGCCCCACGTGAGGAAGCCGATGCCGAACACGCCGACCACCGCGGCGGCGACCTTGAGCGGCCGGTAGGCGTCGCGCATCCGACCGCCCTAGATCATCACCACGGCCCGGCCGGTCGAACCGGACGCCATCCGGTCGAAACCGGCGGCCAGGTCGTCGAGGGGGATCCGTTCGGTGGCGAGCAGGTCGAGGCGCAGGCGGCCATCGAGGGCCAGGTCGGCGAGGCGGGGGATGTCGCGGGGGAAGTGGTTGGCGCCCATGAGCACCCCCTGGATGCGGCGGTTGAACCACACCGTGGCGAGTGCCGACAGCTCCAGCGTCTCGGCGGGGCCGGCGATGCCCACCAGCGAGGCGGTGCCACCTGGTCGGATGCAGTCCACCGCCTGGGCCATGGTGGCGGGTCGGCCGAGCGCCTCGATGGCATGGTCGGCGCCGCCGTCGGTCAGGAGGCGGACGGCCCTGGGGACCGCCTCGACGTCACCGCGGAGGGTCTCGGTGGCGCCCATCGCCGTGGCCAGCTCGAGGGCGGCGTCGTCGACGTCGACCGCGATGATCGGTCCCGCCCCGGCGATGGCGGCAGCATTGACCGCCGAGAGGCCGACACCGCCACAGCCGATCACGACGACCGACTCCCCGGGCCGCACCCGGGCCGAGTTGAAGACGGTCCCGGCACCGGTCAGCACCCCACAGCCGAGCAGGGCCCCGTGCTCGACGGGAAGTTGGTCGGGGAGGATGGCGAGCGCGTGCTCGTGGACGAGGACGTGCTCGGCGAACCCACCGATCCCGAGGCCGGGGGTGGCGGGCCGGCCACCGACCGCCACCCGGGGAGGGGCCCCGTCGGGCCGCTGGGTGGGCGGGCGCTCACGGTTCTGGCACAACCACGTTTCGCCGCGTCGACAGGCGTCGCAGGTACCGCAGTAGACCGACATGCAGGTCACCACCCGGTCGCCCGGCGCGAACCCGGTCACCGACGACCCGACGGCGTCGACGACGCCGGCGGCCTCGTGCCCCGGCACCATGGGGAACTCGGTCCGGAGCTCCCCGGTCACGTAGTGGAGGTCGGACCGACAGAGGCCGCACGCCTCGATGCGCACCCGCACCTCGTGGGCGGCGGGGTCGTCGACGGTGGCCTCCGTGATGGCCACCTCGCCGGGGCCGGTGAGGACGGCGGCGCGGGAGGTGACGGGCATGCGCGGACGCTAGCCGTCTCGGCCCACCCCTCCCGCTTTGGGTGCCCGAAGACGCAGATATACGCTGCCGTCATGTCCGCCCCCAAGCGCGTCGCCCGGGCCACCATCGCCCGGCTCCCCCGGTACCTCTCGTTCCTCGAGGGGCTCGACGAGGGCACCACCAGCGTGTCGTCCCAGCAGCTCGCGGCCGGGGCGGCGGTGAAGGACGCCATCGTCCGTCGCGACCTGTCCGATCTCGGCATCTCCGGCACCCGGGGCGTGGGCTACGACGTGACCACCCTCATCGGGCGCATCCACGCAGAGCTCGGTCTCGCCGAGGAGCGGGCGGTGGTCCTCGTGGGCGCCGGGGTGCTCGGCCACGCCCTCGCCGACTACCCCGGCTTCGCCGACGCCGGGTTCCGGCTCGTGGGCGCGTATGACGCCAGCGCCGACCGGATCGGGATGCGGTTCGCGGAGATCACCGTGTCCGACGTCGCCGACCTCGAACAGGACATCGCCGACCACGGGGTGACGATGGCCATCGTGACCGTGCCGGTCGACGCCGCCCAGGAGGTCGTCGACCGCCTCGTCGCGGCGGGGGTCCGGTCGATCCTCAACTTCGCCCCGACGACGGTCTCCCACCCCGACGACGTCGACCTGCGCCACGTTGACCT
>JBFLKR010000202.1:0-3328 GCA_040883295.1 Acidimicrobiia bacterium | reverse complement strand
GCGGTGGCCCGAGGCCTGGCCGCCGATCCCGACCTGTTGCTCGCCGACGAACCGACCGCCAACCTCGACCACATCCAGGCGGAGGCCATCATTCGCCTGCTGCGTGAACTGCGCGATGCCGGGCGGGTCATCGTCGTCTCCACCCATGACGCCCGCCTGGTGCCGATCGCCGACCGGGTGGTCTCGATGGGGTCCGAGGCCGAGACCGCCCACGGACCCCCGACCCCGGTCGCCTACGCCGCCGGGGAGTCGATCTTCGAGCAGGGCGATCGCCCCGACCTCGTGTACGTCATCGACGCGGGCGAGGTGGACATCATCCGGGTGCTCGCCGACGGCGGCGAGGAGCTCCTCGCCCGGCTCCCCGCCGGCCAGTACTTCGGCGAACTCGGCCCGCTGCTCGGCTACCCCCGGTCGGCCTCGGCTCGGGCCCACACCGACGTGCGACTCACGTCGTACGGCCCCCAGGAGTTCCGGGCGGAGGTCCTCGGCGGCTGACCCTCAGGCCGGCGGTTCGATGACCGCCTCGGCACCGGGGTCGGCGAACGAGAACCGCCACACCACCCCGGTCTCGACGGGATCGTCGAACACCGCCGTGGCCAACACCCCGTCGAGGTCGATCGTGCCCCGCAGCGCCACGACACCCGCGCCGATGATGCCGTTGGTCGCGGCCGCCAACCCGGTGGTGTCGAACTCGCCCCGATAGGCGGAGCCGACGTCGATCGGCTCGAGCACCACCCCGCCGACGTCGGTGCCGAGATAGGCGGCCAGCCCCTCGGGCCCGAGCAGGACGGGCAGGTCGATGACCTCGGTGGCGTCGAATCGCTCCCAACCACTGTCGAGGGGGTTGGCGATCCAGAGGTCGGCGCCCACGGCCACGAACGGCACCGAGGCGCCGAGCGGGCCGAGGCGCCCAGCCACGTCGCCCGCCGCACGGTCGGGGACCACGAACGTCCCCGAGGCTCCCTCGACACCGAGCCCCGGCAACGCGTCGAGGCTGAGCGCGGGACCGTCCCGCTCCACGACGAAGGTGAAGCCGCCGGAATCCACGAGGCGTCGGGCGGCGTCGGCCAGCTCGTCGGCTGGGGAGGACCCGGCCGGCACGGCCGCACCGGCACAACCGGTGAGGAGGGCGAGGAGGCACAGGGCGACGATCGACCGCACCGGCCCACGATACGACGGAGGACCGGCCCAGGGGCCGGCCCTCCGATGAAGCTGGGTGCCGCTACTTGTTCTTGCGCTTGTGGCGGTTGGCCTTCAGGCGCTTGCGGTACTTGTGCTTCGACATCTTCTTGCGACGCTTCTTTACGAGCGAACCCATGCGGCATGATCCCTGTGGAGGCGGTTGGACCATTCATCGTACGGTCGCATGCCCGGTATCTCAACCCGGTACCGGGTATCGAGTACCGAGTACCGATCGGTTCCGTGGTTCCGCGGTTCCGTGGTTCGAGTCGTCCGAAGGCCCGATACCCTCCGGCCCATGGACGACCTCGTGGCCCGGACCCGCGCGTGGATCGAGGGGGACCCCGACCCCGACACCCGTGACGAACTCACCCGACTGTTGGCGGCCGGGGACCATGACGAGCTCGCCGAGCGCATGGCCGGCACGCTGACCTTCGGCACCGCCGGCCTGCGGGGGGCGGTCGAAGGTGGGTCCAATCGCATGAACCGCGCCGTCGTGATCCGAGCCACCCGCGGTCTGGCCGACGTCCTCCTCGACCGCCACGACGGCCCTCCCACCGACCCGGTCGTGATCGGGTTCGACGCCCGGCTCTCGTCCCGCCGATTCACCGAGGATGCGATCGGCGTGCTCACCGCCGCCGGGATCACGGTCCGCTACTTCGACGAACCGGCCCCCACCCCGATCGTGGCCTTCGCCGCCAGGCTCCTCGATGCCTCGGCGGCGGTGGTCGTCACCGCCAGCCACAACCCGCCGCGGGACAACGGGTACAAGGTCTACGACGCCAACGCCGCCCAGATCGTCCCGCCGACCGACCAGGAGATCGCCGCCGCCATCGACCGGGTCGGCCCGGCAATCGACGTGCCCCGCCACGAGGGCGGGCTCGAGGGGGAGGTCGCCCTCGCCACGCCGGTCCCGCGCGACGTCTTCGAGCGGTACTGGGCGGAGGTGGCCGAGGTGCGGCCCCCGCCGCCGGCATCGACGGTTCGGGTGGTCTACACGCCACTCCACGGCGTCGGCTGGGCACCGTTCGCCCGGGTGCTGGCGCTCGGCGGCCGGGCCGAGGTGGTGCCGGTGCCCGCCCAGGCCGAGCCCGATGGCCGGTTCCCCACCGTGCCGTTCCCGAACCCCGAGGAACCGGGCGCCCTCGACCTCGCCCTGGCCCTCGCCGACGACGAGGACGCCGACGTGGTGCTCGCCAACGACCCCGACGCCGATCGACTAGCCGCCGCCGTCCCCGTCGAATCGGGCTGGCAGGCACTGACCGGCAACCAGATCGGGGTGCTGCTCGCCGACTACGTCCTCGAGCGATGGGACTCCGACGTCCGGCCCATCGTCGTGAACTCCATCGTGTCGACGCCCATGCTCCGGGCCGTCGCCGAGGCGCACGGCGCCCACTTCGAACAGACCCTCACCGGCTTCAAGTGGATCGCCAATGCCGCCCTCGACCTCGAGGCGGTCGGTGTGGGGCGGTTCGCGTTCGGCTTCGAGGAGGCGCTCGGCTACTCGGTGGGGACGGTCGTGCGCGACAAGGACGGCCTCTCGGCCGGGCTCCTGCTCGCCGACCTCGTCGGCCACTGCCTCGACAGCGGGACGACGCTGCTGGACCGCATCGACGACCTGTACGCCCGCCACGGCGTGTGGGTCAGCACCCAGGTCTCGGTGGTTCGGCCCGGCACCGCCGGCGCCGACGAGATCGCCGACGCCATGGCCCGACTCGGCGACGAGGTGCCCGAGGAGCTCGCCGGGGTGGCACTGGCCGGCCACCGGGACTTCCGCCACGGTGCCGAGGACCGACCCCGCTGGCTCGGGGAGACGCCGCTCGTCGAACTCGACCTCGGCGGTGGCTCCCGGGTGCTGGTGCGGCCCTCGGGCACCGAGCCGAAACTGAAGATCTACGTCGACCTCCGGGCCGACCCGGGCGACGACGTCGCCGCCGCCGAAACCGCCGCCCGGCAGCGGGCCGAGGAGATCGGCACCGCGATGGCCGACTGGCTGGGGTTCTAGTCACGGCGGCTGCGCCGCCGTACCCGAACCACGGAACCGCGGAACCACGGAACCACGGAGCGCCTGCCGACGAAGGGACTGGCCCGTATTGGGAGATCCCCCCGCCAGGGGGGATGGGCCCCGCCGGCCGACGCAGGAGGCCGG
>JBFLKR010000024.1:0-4580 GCA_040883295.1 Acidimicrobiia bacterium | reverse complement strand
TACCACGGCGCCTTCGCCGGCCACCCCGACCAGCCGGTGCCGGCCTGGAAGGACCACGAGCTGGGCGAGGTGCCCGAGGGCCACTACACCGTCCCGATCGGGGAGGCGGTCGTCCACCGGGCGGGCACCGAGGTCACCGTGGTGACCTACGGCACCATGGTCCACGTGGCGGCGACCGCCGCCGAGGAGTCGGGGATCGACGCCGAGGTCATCGACCTGCGGACGCTGGTGCCGCTCGACCTCGACCTGGTGGTCGAGTCGGTGGAGCGCACCGGGCGGTGCGTGGTGCTCCACGAAGCGACGAAGACGTCGGGGTTCGGCGCCGAGCTGGCCGCCCTCGTCCAGGAGGCGGCGTTCTTCCACCTCGAGGCGCCCGTCCGGCGGGTCACCGGATGGGACACGCCCTATCCCCACGCCCAGGAGTGGGACTACTTCCCGGGTCCCGATCGGGTCGCCCGGGCGATGCGCGAGACGTTGGCGATCTAGGCCGGTTCCTCCGCCTCGGCGGCTGCTTCTTCGGCGGCTTCGTGCTCCTCCTCGTCGTAGCCGATGCCGAAGAGCGCGGCGACGGCGCCGAAGTTGGGGGCCCAGCCGACGCCGAACACCTTCGAGCCGAAGAGCGGGCCCCCGGGGCTCCAGTACGTGTCCTTGAACCGCTGGGGCGTCGGGAAGCGCAGCTCGTAGGGCACGAAGCCGGCGACGTGGCCATGCCACTCCCGCTCGTCCTTGGGCTTGCGGAGCTCCTTCATGATGGCGACGACGCCGAGCACCGCCAGCACCAGCTTCCAGAGGTCCCGCAGGGAGGTGGATCGATCCTGTGGTTGCTCCATGGACCCGAGGCTAGGACGACGCGGTGGCATCCATCCGGACCGTTGGCAAGGAACTTGGGGTATCCCCAACGGGGCGAGCGCCGGGAACCCGACACGACCACCACCCACGACTGCGGCCACCGCCCGCATGGCACCGGGCTGTCTGGTGAGTAGGCCGATCCACCGAAATGAGTAGTGGGCGTTCCGTGGTTGCCGAACACACTCCCCGTGAGCGCACCGCGGAGGGGTCATGCACAGGCGCACACGAGCCATTTGGGCGATCGTCATCGTCCTCGCCATGGGGATCGGGGTGGTGGCCGTCACCCCTGCGCCCGCCACCGCCGCCCCCTTCCTGCGAGCCCTGCCGTGGGACGGATGCCCCGTCCAGTTCCCCAACTGCTCCTTGAGCGGGCTGAACCGCTACGAGGACGAGCTGTTCCGCTTCCGGATCGAGGTCGAGGACGGTGTCACGCCCGTGTGGTCGGGGGACCTCCCCGCAGCCGCCTCGATCGGCGGGGTGCCGGTCGGCAGCCAGACGGAGGTCGAAGGCGGACTCATGTTCGAATGGCAGCCCACCGAGGCCGACGGCACCCTCGAGCCGTTCCCGCTCAACACGAACCTTCGGGGGGCGTACTTCAACATCACGATCTCGGCGACCGACGCGACCGGGACCTCCTCCGTCGACGTCTACCTCCGGGTCGAGGAGCGACAGACCCCGCCCGTGATCGAGATCCTGAACCGCTCCCACACCGGGGCGGTGCCGATCGGTGACACCATCACCTTCGACGTCGTCGGCACCGACACCGATCTCCCGGCCGCCACGAGCATCTCCTACGAGCTCCCCCCCTTCGGCAGCCCCGACGGGACATCGATCGATCCCGAGACCGGGGCGTTCTCGTGGACCACCAGCCCGGGCCAGGACGGCAGCTACCTGGTCGCCGTCTACGCCATCGAGCACAATCCCTACGACGTCAGGACCGCCGGGGTCGCCGAGGTGCCCATCGCGGTGGGCACCGGAAACCGCCCACCGGTCGTCGACGTGGCCGAGCCGGCCATGGTGATCGATCCTGGCGGCACGGCCTACACCGAGCTCGAGGGCTACGACCTCGACGAGCCCGAACAGGAGCTCACGTGGGGCCTCCGGGACGCCCCACCGGGAGCCCTGCTCATGACCGACGAGTGGCCCCAGGCCTTCGAGTGGTCATCGACCGAGGCCGATGCGGGGCGCACCTACGAGTTCTTCATCGAGTTGAGCGACGGCATCACCACCACGTCGGTACCCGTGTCCGTCCAGGTGACCGGCACCGCCGTCGACGCCCCACCCTCGATCACACCGATCGACGACGTCACCATCGACGAGCTCACGCGCCTCTTCTTCGAGCCGGTCGTGGCCGACCCCGATGGCGACCCCTTCGACCTCGTCTGGGAGGGCACCCCGCCGGGCGCCGTCATCAACGGGATCTTCGATTGGACCCCCACCGAGGCCCAGGGGCCCGGCGTCTACGAGGTCACGCTGTTCGCCATCCAGGCCGACGACCCCAACCTGTTCGACTCCGAGACCTTCACGATCACGGTCGACGAGGTACCCGAACCGCCCGTACTCGAGCTCCCGGCGCTGCCATCGGAGATCCCACCCGACGAGCCATTCGTCTTCGACGCCGACGCCACCGACCCAGACCTCCCCGCCGACGACCTGACGTTCTCCTTGGTGGGCGCACCGACCGGGGCATCGATCGATCCCGCGACCGGCGAGTTCTCGTGGACGCCCACGGTCGGCCAGTCGGGCCCCGTGTCGTTCGACGTCGTCGTCTCCGACGGTTCGCTCACCGACGTGGCCGAGGTCTCGGTCGTGGTCGGCGAGGCGGTGTTCGCCGACGTCGGCATCACCCGGTTCGAGGTCGTCGACGGTGACCTCGACACCGCCGGGGCGATCCGGTCCCCCGGGCCCGCCATCCTCGAGCTCGACTACGCCGCGAATGCCCTCTTCGACGACGCACCCGGCACCACGCTCGTGATCGACCTCGGCGTGGTGCCCGACTTCGGCGTCCACAACGGGGCGCTGTTCGGGGTGACCGACCTGCCCGCCGCCTGCGCCACCACCAGCGACGCGTCGGGGATCACGACCGGGATCGCCTGCGACCTCGGGACCGTGACGGCCGGCACGGGCGACACGCTCTCGTTCACCCTCCAGCCCAGCATCCTCCTGTTCGAGGTCGGCAACTACGACGTCGAGTTGGAGCTGGCCGCCCGCATCGAGAGCACCGTCCCCGACCCGTTCCCGACGAACAACGACTCGACGATCACGCCCGAGCTTCGGGCCCGCCAGGCCGACCTGTCGGCCGCCATCGGCCGCCCACCGAGTTGGACCGGCGACCCGGCCTTCCTCGGCGAGGTCACCCCGTTCGTGTTCTACGTCGACCACCTCGGTCCCGACCTCGCCGCCAACACGACCGCCACGGTCGACTGGGGTCCGGGCGTGTGGGAGATCGCCTCGCTGCCGCCCACGTGCACGGCGGCAACGTCGAGCTCCTTCACCTGCGAACTGGGGGACATCCCTGCCGGGGAGATCGTTCCGACCGAGTTCGCCCTCGCCGAGATCGGCGGCGACGGGGCCAACCACCGAATCACCGTCACCCTGGCGACGGACACCATCGACCCGGTGGCGGCGAACAACTCCGCCACGACCCGTCCGGTCCCCGTGGCCCGAAGCTCCGACGTCTCCGTCGACCTCGAGCTCTTCGTCGGTGACGACGACGGCATCGTCGCCCCCCGCGATCGACTCACCTACCGGGCCACCGTCTACAACGGCGGCCCCCACGACTCGATCGATACGAACCTCGGCATCGAGTTCGTCGGGCACTACGGCGAGGTCACCGTCGTCGACGACGGAGGCTGCACGCCCTTCGATGGATCGTTCCCCCTCCAACCCCAGGGGCTGGCGTGCCCGATCGGGCTGCTGGCGTCGCCGTTCGGGTTCACGACGATCGTGTTCACCGTCGACGTCCCCCTCGACGAGACCGACCCCTGGGTGGTGGGCGCCGAGGCATTCACCGGATCGGCCGACCCCGACCCCACGAACAATCGGACGGCCGATGCCCGAGCCGTCGACGCCACCGAGGCCGACCTCCTCGTGCTCGGGGACTTCCCGGTCGAGCCGCCGGGCACCGTGGTGGCCGGTGGGGACGCCTCGTGGACCTTCGCCGTCGCCAACGGGGGGCCCGACACCGCGCTGGCCTCGGCCCTCGTGATCGACGTCGAAGGGGCCGAGAGCTCGTCGGCCACCGCCGGGGGCGGGTGCACCATGGAGGTGCTGTCCACCGCACTCACCCGACACACGTGCGACCTCGGTGACGTCGAGTTCGACGTCGTCTGGGACTACGCCACCGTCGACGTCACCGCACCCGACGGCGGCAGTGTCGTCGTCACGGCGACGGCCACGCACCCGGGCATCGACACGGACCCGTCCAACGACGCGGCCACCTGGGGCCTGCGGGTGCTCCCGGACCCGACCGGGTCCCCGACCGGCCCGCTCGAGGTCGATGGCCCGGTCGACGGACGGGTCGACGTCGACGGTTCCGGGTTCGAGCCCGGTGGTCGGGTTTCGGGTCACCTCCTCAGCGACCCCGTGTTCCTCGGCTATCTGCCGGTCGACGAGACCGGGCGCGTCGTCGGCTCCTTCGAGCTCCCGCCCGACGCGCCGACGGGCGCCCACCGGGTGGTGCTCTCCGGGTTCGCTCCCGACGGCTCCGCGGTGATTCTCAGCGCCGACAT
>JBFLKR010000201.1:0-9552 GCA_040883295.1 Acidimicrobiia bacterium | reverse complement strand
GGCCCCTGGGCCTACGACCACCTGCGATTCGACCGGTCCGCCGGCTGGGTCATCGTTGAACCGCTCGCCCGCGGCTCGGGGTTCTGGGTGGGCGCCCACAAGTTCGCCCACGATCCCGAGTCGGGTCTCTTCACGCTGTTCTACCGCCTCCGAACGCCCCTCGAGCGGGGCCGCGGTGGTGTGTGCCGGGTGGCGACGTCCGACGACGGCATCCGCTTCGACGACGTGTGGGAGGCCACCAAGGAGGACCTCGCGGCGAGCTCCATCGAGGTCGGCCACTGCCTGCGCCACGACGCCGGCGAGTGGCGGCTCTACCTCTCCTACGAGCGGGCGGGGTCGCCCGGCTACTGGCGCATCGACGTCGCCACCGGGCCGTCGCCCGCCGAGCTCGACACCCAGGGCCGGCGCACCGTCCTCGACCCCACCAACTTCGGACTGGGCTTCATCAAGGACCCCGTGGTCTACCGCACCGACGACGGCGGGTACCGCCTCTACGCCACCACCAACCCCCGCACCGGTCCCACCATCGAGGGCGACCGGTGGACGACCGCGCCCCAGGAGGAGACGATCCTCGCCGAGTCGCGCGACGGCCGCTACTTCGAGACGATCGAGTACGTCCTCGCCCCGGCGGGCGACCGTTCGTGGCACGGCCAGCGAGCCCGCCTCAACGGCCTCGTCGACGTCGACGGTGGGACGCTCGGCACCTACGACGGGTCGCGCACCGCCTACGACAACTACGAGGAGTGGTGCGGACTCGTCACCACCGCCGACGGGCGCTCGTTCGAGCGGGTGCCGCTCGACGAGCCGTGGGTGCGCTCGCCCCACGGGTCGGTCCGGTACGTGTTCCCTCTCCGGGTCGGCGACCGCGTGTACTGGTACTACGAGTTCACCCGCGCCGACGGCAGCCACGACCTGCGGGTCTCGGTGGTCGACCTCTAGGCACCCCGGCCGGCGATCTACGCTCCCGGCCCATGAGTTCCTTCACGGATCGACGGGCCGATTTCGCCGCCGTCATCGGGGACGGCATCGCCGTCATCCCCGCGGCGGTCGAGCAGGTCCGCAACGACGACGTCCACCACGAGTTCCGCCAGGACTCGTCGTTCTTCTTCCTCACGGGGTTCACCGAGCCTGACGCGGTGGCCGTGCTCGATCCCACTCATCCCACGGAGCGCTACGTGCTCTTCGTGCGGCCACGCGATCGCGAACGGGAGATCTGGGACGGGTACCGCGCCGGGGTCGAAGGGGCCATCGAGCGGTACGACGCCGACGCCGCCTTCCCCATCGGCGACCTCGCCGACGAGCTCCGCCGCCGACTGGTCGGCCGCACCCGGGTGTACGTGCCCCCCGGCCGGGCCACCGAGACCGTGACCTCGGCCATCGCGGCGCTGGCCCCGCTCGCCCAGCGGTTCGGGCGACCGGTCCCCGCCGAGGTCGTCGACCCGACCCCGGTCCTCGCCGAGCTCCGACAGCGCAAACACCCCGAGGAGTTGGCGGCCCTGCGGACCGCCTGTGACATCTCCGTCGAGGCGCACGCCGAGGCGATGCGCTTCGCCCGCCCCGGGATCGCCGAGTTCCAGGTGCAGGCGGCCATGGAGTACGTGTTCCGCCAGCGTGGCTCGGAGCGCAACGGGTACCCGTCGATCGTGGCGGGCGGGCCCAACGCGTGCGTCCTCCACTACGTCGAGAACGACGCCTTGCTCGGCGACGGGGACCTGCTCCTCATCGACGCCGGGGCCGAGTACGGCCACCACTCAGCCGACATCACCCGGACGTTCCCGGTGAACGGACGCTTCTCCCCCGAACAGCGTGCCGTCTACGAGGTCGTCCTCGCCGCCCATCGGGCCGCCTTCGACCACGCCGGGCCCGGCGGGTCGCTGCCGGCGATGCACGACGCGGCGGTGGCGGTCCTCACCGAGGGCCTCGTCGACCTGGGCCTGCTGCCGCTGGGTGTCGACGACTCCCTGGCCATGGCCCACTACCGCGAGTTCTTCATGCACGGTACCGGCCACTGGCTCGGCCTCGACGTCCACGACGCCGGATCCCTGCGGGTCGATGGCGAGCCACTGGCCCTCGAGCCCGGGATGACGTTCACGATCGAGCCGGGCCTCTACGTCGCGCCCGACCGGGAGACCGTCGAGTTCACGAAGCTGGCCGTCGACCCGAACGAGCGCCTCGAGCGCCGGCTGCTACTCGGTGCCGCCGAGGCGGACCGGCTGGAGGCCGAGGAGGCCGAAGGGGCCGAGACGATCACGTTCGAGGTGCCGGAGGCGTTCCGCGGGATCGGGGTGCGGATCGAGGACGACGTCCTCGTGACCGCCGACGGGTGGGAGAACCTGACGGCGGCGCTGCCGGTCGACCCCGACGAGGTCGAGGCGCTCTGCGCCGAGTCGCCCCGCCTCCCCCTCTGACGCCTCCCACACCGGAGACCGTCAGGCCGGGTCGGCCCAGTCGTCGTCCCAAAACCGCTGCACCTCGAGGGTGTGGCCGTCGGGATCGGTCGCGAAGAAGTGGTGGATGCGGTAGTCGGCGTTGTCACGGGGTGGGCCGTCGACCTCGGCGCCGGCGGCGGTGAACCGCTCGTGCCAACTCGCCACGTCGTCGGTGACGAACGTCACCATGACCCCCGACGAGCCCGGGTCGGGGCGCTCGCAGACCCCGACGTACGAACCGGGCACCACCTCGTAGATCCGGCACCCGCCCTGGTCGAGCACCAGCGGCAACCCGAGCCCTTCCCCGTAGAACCGGTGCGACCGGTCGAGGTCGGCCACGCGGAGGAACGTGATCCCGGCCGAGAGGTCAGGCGTTGACATCGGTGCTTTCATCGGCGAGGTCCGGGTGGTTGGGATCGGTCATGTCGGGCTCGAGGTA
The DNA here is from genome assembly GCA_040883295.1 of Acidimicrobiia bacterium. Classification (GTDB taxonomy): domain Bacteria; phylum Actinomycetota; class Acidimicrobiia; order Spongiisociales; family JAENVV01; genus JAHEFX01. The sequence goes on along the minus strand of JBFLKR010000201.1, from coordinate 6,684 downwards.
GATGAGCCGGGCGATCGGTACCGCGTCTCGGATCCGGGTCTCGGCGGCGTCGATCTCGTCGGTGAGGGCCACGGTGCCGAGGCGGGCGGGGAACTGGACCTTGGCGGCCACCAACAGCTCGTCGGGGCCCAGGTGCTCGGTTCGCATGTGGATGACCGCGTTGGCGCCGCCCGCCTCGATGGCCGCCACGATGCGCCGTCGCACCTCCTTGACCGCCGACTCACCGATCAGCAGGCTCTTCATCTCGATGGCCAGCACGATGGCGATGGCGACGAGCAGCACTCCGATGCCGATCGTCCCGTAGGCGTCCCAGCGACTGTCCCCGGTGATGGCGGCGGTCGTCACTCCCGCGAGGGCGAGCCCCAGGCCGGTGAGGGCTCCGAAATCCTCGAGGAGCACCACCGGGAGCTCGGGGTTGCGGGAATGGCGGACGAACTGCCACCAACTCGACCGGCCCTTGAGAGGCCGAGACTCGTGGATCGCGGTCCGGAACGAGTAGCCCTCGAGCAGGATGGCGAACGAGAGGATCCCGATGGCCCAGCCGAGGTTCCCGAGTTCGTGGGCGGCCTCGCCGAGCTTCAAGAATCCCTCGTAGATGGCGAACATCCCGCCGAGGCTGAAGAGGATGAGCGAGACGACGAACGACCAGAAGTACCGCTCCCGCCCGTAGCCGAACGGGTGCTCGGGAGTGGCGGCGAGCTTGGCGCGGCGGCCCCCCAACAGCAGCAGCGCCTGGTTGGACGTGTCGGCGACGGAGTGGATGGCCTCGGCGAGCATCGACGACGAGGACGTGAAGAACCAGCCGACGAACTTGGCGATGGCGATGCCGAGGTTGGCGAACAGGGCGGCGTAGATCGCCTTCGTCGAACCGGTTGCCATGGCCGGCAGGCTAGGGCCTGCGGCCATCGCCACCGTCAACCGTCCAGGAATGCGCCCGTCGTCCGACCGACCTCCGCCGGGTCGTCGATCCAGGGCAGGTGACCGCTGTCGGGCACCAGGTCGAGCGTGGCGTCCGGCATGGCGGCCACGATCCGCCTTGCGACCTCGGGGCCGCCGAAGGCGTCGTCGACACCCCAGATGAAGTGGGTCGGGATCGTCACCGCGGCCAGATCGGACTCCGTGATGCTGCATTCGGGATGGAAGGATCCCTTCGGGCCGCGGATGGCGTGGATCATGTCGAAGTCGTTCCGCTGGGTGTCGGTGAACCGCATGAGGGCGTGGTACCAGTCACCCATGCCCTCGGGGAACCCGTCCCGGTCGGCGGTGGCGCCATGGCCGATCTCGCGCAGGACCTTCTCCTGCTGGGACCGACCGGGTGGGAGGGCGTTGATGAGGTGTCGCACCCCCGGCATCTGGACGGCGCGCATGAATCCGGGCAACTGCTGGCCCTCGAGCATCGCCGGCGCCGCCATCTGGACCATCCGACCGAAGCGGTCCGGCCGACTACCAACCGACAGGAGGGCGATGTAGCCACCGAACGAGGAGGCGACGACGTGGGCTCGTTCGACGTCGAGGGCATCGAGCACGTCGAGGGCCAGCACGGCTCCGTACCCCTTGAGCGAGCCGGCCGTCACCGGGTACGGCTCCGAGAGTCCCGTGCCCGGCCGATCCAGGACCAGGCACCGGAAGTCCGCGAGGTGGGGGAGGATCGGCACCCAGGTCGAGCCGCTGTTCGGTCCGCCATGGATCAGGAGCACGGGGTCCCCCGTGCCGATCTCCTGGACCCGGACCCGGGTCCCGAGGGTCGGCAGGGAGACGAGGTGTTCCTTCGGCTCCAGTCCGACGGTGGCCCAGAAGGCCGCCTCGGCCTCGCGATACCTGGCTTCGTCCACGGTCATCTCCTCACCAACACGAAGGTGGCGAACGGCTCGCCCGGGTAGTCGTTCCACACCTCGAGGTTCCAACGGTCGCCGAACCACTGCTCCATCTCACCGGGCTTGATGGTCCCGCTCAGTCGAGAGGGGCCGGTCAGGGACACCCGGGGCAGGTCGTCCACGGATCCGAAGAAGCAGAAGCTGAGGAGCGTGGTGCCGGGCCGTGCGAGTCGGTCGATCGTGCGGACCATCGCGGAGCGAGCATCGCCGCGTAGATCATCGAGCGTGCCGAAGTCGACCATCAGGTCGAACGGTCCCTCGACGCCGTCGATGGAAGGCGCCGTGAGGTCGCCGCGCACGAAGTGGCATCCGACACCGGCCTCGGCCCGGCGAACCTCGGCCCTCCGCAGTGCCACTGCGGAGAAGTCGATGCCCCAGGCATCGAAGCCCGAGTCGGCGAGGAAGACGACATTCGCGCCCGTCCCACAGCCCAGGTCGACGGCCCGGGGGTGGGTCGAGGGCGAGACCCGGCCGCTGGCGAGCAACGAGCGCAGGTCTTGGCGGACCCCGACGGAGTCCCACGGCGTCCACCACCGGTAGAACGCGTCGTAGACCCGCGCCGAGACCATCAGGCGGTTTGCCGACGGACGGCGAAGGTCCAGGACGTGAGTGCCCCGAACATCCCGACGGCGCCCGCGATCGTGATCGGATGGGCGGGTCCCTGCACCGCGCCGACGAGGCCGACGAGGATCGAGATCCCCACCGTGTAGCCCGACCACACGACGCCCCGACCGAACGTGCCGGTGCGACGGGCGAGGTGGCCGGTCATGGTGAGCCACAGCCCCCACAGCCCCCATCCTGCGAACTGGACGCCGAGACCTCCCTGGGCCGGCTGGAACTCGTGGTCCACCTGTCCGGCGATCAGGAGGAGGCTCCCGGCTCCCAAGAGCACCATGGCGGCGATGCCGACCCAGCGAGCCACGCGGGCGCCCGTCGGGGCACGAGGCGCGAACACCCGATCCAGGCCGACGATGAGCGGGATGGTCACGGTGGCCAGGATCAATCCCATCGCGTCGCTGATCGTGAACCAGATGCCGCCCCAGACGACGAAGGCGGGCCAGACGACGATCGAGGCGAGGACGAGGGTGTAGGAGGCCAGTGCCCAACCGCCGACGGCAGGCTCGGCAGCCGCGTCGGCAACGGAGGCGGGGACCTCGTTGGTTGCCATGGCCTCTCCTACCCCTCGACGACCAGCGTGGCGGTCATGGCCTCATGGCCCGGCACTGCGCAGATCACGAGATACGTCCCCGGATCCAGGTCGACGTCGACGCGCTGGGCGCTGTAGCCGGGCACGCCCAGGTCGATCCCGGTGCCCTCGATGGTGAAGGTGTGCGGAAAGGGATCCGCGTTGTCCACCCAGACGCCGGTCGCATCGATGGTGAACACGATCTCCGTGGGGGCGAACTGCACCGACCGCGTCTCGACGACGACGTCGCCCGCCGCCGCCTCGGCGCTCTCGACCCCGCTCGAGGCGACGAACCCAACGATGGCCGATACGACGACGGCGCCGGTGCCCACCACGGCCGCCGGGGTCGCCGAACCGCCCCGCCGGAACCAGAGCATGAATCCCGCCAGGGACGTGAGGAGCGCCCCGACGACGGAGACGACCGTGAGCGTGAACACGACCGCCTCCTCCGGGTGGGAGAGGTCGTGGACGATCGGAGGCAAGTTCCCGGCCAGGGCCAGGAGGGGAATCACCGCGGCGGCGACCGCGACCCAGGTCCTGGTCATCCGACCGACGAGGGTCGCGAGCAGCGCGAAGGCGATGCCCACTGCGGCGACGGGAGGGATCACCGTGCCGGCCACGACCTGGAGGGCCACCGACCACGTTGCCATCGTGGCGGCGGCCGCCACACCGAGTCGTCGCCACCCGGGGTCGGATGTGTGCCGGGTCTCTCGTCGCCTCTCCGTCTGCATGGGTCGTCCTCCATCGGTCGGGTGGTGACAAGTTAATTCATTTGCTTACAGCAAGCAATTAATTTCTGGTACGATTCCGACATGTCCCCGCGGTCCTACAACCTGGGTGCCCGGGCCGCCTCCGTCGAGGAGACGAAGAAGCGGATCGTCGTCGCCGCCACCGAGGAGTTCGCCGAGCAGGGCATCGAGGGGGCTTCGATGGCCTCGATCGCCCGACGCGCCGATGTCGCTCCCGGCACCGTCCGGTACCACTTCGAGTCGGTCGACGGACTCGCCGAGGCGGTGGTTGGCTCGTGGATCGACGACATCGGCATGCCGGATCCCGCAGTCGTCGATCCGCAGGCGCCCGTCGAGGAGCGACTCAGGGCGCTGATCACGACGCTGTTCGACCTGTTCGAGCGCAGCGAGTGGGCATATGAGACCTGGCGGCAGAACACCGACCATCCGGCCTACGTGGCGGCGGCCGATGCCTTCTACGCCATCGTCGGCGAGATGCTCGGGCGTGCTGCCGGGGTCCATGCCTCCGACCCGATGGTGCCGGCCGTGCTCTCCGTCCTGTCCGACCCGGGCTTCCGTGGGACCCTCATCGGGCGTGGCCTCTCCTCCGAGCAGGCGATCGAGGTGGCCGTCGACCTGGGTGTCGCCTGGCTTTCGACACGCTCCTAGCCTCTTCGCGATGCCCGAGGGGTTCCTCTACACCGTCTACGAGCGCCGGCTTCGCCGCGAGATCGACGAGTCACACCTGCCCCAGCACATCGGTGTCATCCTCGACGGCCACCGCCGGTATGCCCGGGCCGAGGGCCTGCCCGACTACGCCGCCTCGTACCGGCGGGGCATGGCCCGCTTCGAGGAGTTCCTCGGGTGGGCCCAGGACCCCCGCATTCCCGCCATCACCGCCTGGGTGCTGTCGCCCCAGAACCTCGCCCGCCCCGACGAGGAGCTCGAGCCCTACTACGACGTCCTGATCGAGTTGTTCGACCGGCTCCCCGCGATCGCCGAGGCCTATGACCTCCACGTCCGCCCGATCGGCCGCCTCGACCTGCTCCCCGAGCACCTCGTCGAGGCGGCCCGCAGGCTCGAGCAGGCCCGACCGACCGGCGAGGCGACACTCAACATCGCGTTGGGCTACGGGGGGCGTGAGGAGATCGTCGACGCGGCCAGGCGGTTGGTGGTCGAGTTGGTGGAGTCCGGAATCCCCCCCGAGGAACTTGCCGAGCACATCACCGACACGACGCTCGGCGCCCACATGTACTCGGCCGATGTGCCCGACGCAGACCTCATCATCCGAACCAGTGGCGAGAGCCGACTGTCGGGCTTCCTCCTCTGGCAGAGCGCCTACAGCGAGTTCGCCTTCATCAACGTGTTCTGGCCCCAGTTCCGCCGGGTCGACTACCTGCGGACCCTCCGGGACTTCTCCCAACGCTCCCGCCGCTTCGGCCGCTGACCTCAACCCAGGGTTGTGATCGTCGCCCGGTCCCCAACCGAGGGCGGTGAGCGTCGGAATCCGACGCCCACAACCCAGGGTTGGCAGCGTCACTCCGAGCGGAGTGCCTCGGTGGGCGACAGGCGCGACGCCCGCACGGCCGGGTACAGCCCGGCCACCGCCCCGATGAGGAGCGCGGCGAGGAGACCTCCGACCAAGGCGACCGTCGGGACCAGCGTGTCCCACCCCTCGAGCGACGCCCAGGCGAAGGTGACCAGTACCCCGAGCGCCACGCCGGCCACGCCACCCACCCCCGACAACAGCGCCGCCTCGCCGAGGAACTGCACCGCGATGTGGCGGCGCGTCGCCCCCAGCGCCCGGCGAAGGCCGATCTCCGAACGACGCTCGAGCACGCTGATGACCATGACGTTGGCGATGCCCACCCCACCCACCAACAGCGCCACCGCCCCGAGCCCGAGGAACAGGGCCGTCAGGGTGTCGTCGGCCGCCTCCGCCGCCTCGAGGGCGTCGGTGGGACGGGACACCTCCACCTCGTCGGGGAACTCGGGGTTGGCGGTCGCCGGCAGCACGTTGGCGACCGCCTCCACCTGCTCGGGACGGGTGCGGACGTAGATCACGCTCGGGGACCCGTCGTGGCCGAGCACGTCCTCCGCGGCGGGCAGGCCCACGAGGACCGAGCGGTCGAGGTCGGGGTGGAGCTCGAGGGGGTCGAGGATGCCGATGACGGTGAACCGCTCGTCATCGACCAGCACCACCGGCCCGACGGCGAGGTCGCGGATGCCGAGTCGCTCGGCGGCCACGGCGCCGACGACCGCGGTCGGGAAGCGCTCGGTGGCGGCATCGAGGAAGCGGCCCTCGGCCAGCGTCCCCCCGAGGGTGTCGAGCAGGTCGGGGGCGGCGGTCTTCACGGTGACCCCGCCCGTCTGGCCGGTGGGGATGAGGTCGGTGCGGTAGACGGACGCCGCGACGTCCTCCACCGCGCTGGTGGCCTCCACGGGGCCGATGCGACCCACCATGGCCACGGCCTCGTCGGGCAGTTCGCCCGAGCCGCGGCCGATCCCCGCCCCCGCCTGGACCGTCAGGAGGTTGGTGCCGAGCTGTTCGAGTTGGGCCAGCAGCTCCGACTTCGACGACTCCGACAGGCCGAGCACCGCCACCATGGCCCCGATCCCGATCATGATCCCGAGCGCCGACAGCGCCGCCCGCATCGGCCGGGTGCGGGCCCCGACCGTCGCCGTCCGGGCGAGGTCGGCGGGCTGCAGCCGGGCGACGGGCGCCTCGGTCGTCATGCGAGCGCCACCGTGGCGTCCGAGACGATCCGGCCATCGAGCAGGCTGACGGTCCGCGGCAGAGACTCGGCGATGCCCCGGTCGTGGGTGACGACCACGATCGTGGTGCCGCGGGCGTTGAGGTTCCGCAACAGGTCGACGATGCCGGCCGACGTCTTCG
>JBFLKR010000200.1:0-6978 GCA_040883295.1 Acidimicrobiia bacterium | reverse complement strand
GACCGCGGTGGGGAACCCAGGGTTCGAGACCGCGGAATCCGACCGTTCTCTGGGCTGTGGACCGTCGAATCGACGCGCTCGGGCCCGCGGTTCAGCGGCGACGCAGGTCGATGATCAGGCGGAGGAAGTCGTCACGGGCGATGGTGACGTCTCGCCAGGTCGCTCGGACCAGACGCCAGTCGACCCGCAACGCCTCCCGGTCCCGGTGCCGGTCCGACTCGAACCGCTCGGACGTCGAGTGCCAGCGACGGGAATCGAGCTCGATGCCCAGCCGCTCCTCGGGAAACGCGAAGTCGATGCGCAACGCATGGTCCCATGGCGCGCGGAATTGGGGTACGGCGCCCAGTGGTAGCAGGAGGGCAGCCGCCCGACGCTCCAACGCAGACCAACTCGCTGTTTCGTTGGCCAAGAACTCCCGGACCACGACGGACCCTGGTCGCCCCTGGCCGCAAACGCGGTCGGCCACGGCCTGGACCTCACGGAGGCTCGTTCGTCCCGAGACCACGGTCGTCTGGGCGACCCGATCCCAGGCCTGCGGGATCATGTCGGCGGCAAGGTCGACGAGGGTGCGGGCGGGACCGGTGGTGACGAACCCCCCGGCGGTCGTCCGCTCCTCCTCGGTGATGCCGGCTGCCGACCGACGGACCGAGGCACCCGCGAAGACGTGGGTGGTGTGCTGGGCCACCGTCAGGGTCGGCGGACCGGCGGGGATGCCCTCGAGGCCGAGCAACCGGCCCGCCGACGTGTGCGACACGACGGGATGGGGGAGGGCGACCATGGCGCCCCGCAGGACGTCGGCCTCGTCCACGGCCGGCAGTAGTCGGTAGATCCCCCGACCCATCACCAGCCAACGCTTCGAGCGGACACGCCGGTCGATCGAACCCCGGGTGTGACCCAACTCGAGCGCCTGTGTCCGGGAGATGACGCCGCCCTGACGGGCGGCGAGTGCCAAGGCATCGGTGTCGTCCATGGCGTCCATTGAGGCACCGACACCGGCCGAGGGGAAGGGGGTCGTCCAACGGGTTCGATCTCGGGGCCGGAGAGCGTCAGATCGACGGTCCACAGCCCAGAGAAGCCCAGCAAGCCGCGGTCCGGAACCCTGGGTTCGCCACCGCGCCCCGGGGGGTCAGGACGGGGGGAAGCCCGCCAGGCGGCTGCGCTCCTGCCAGTACCGGCGGACGAACCGGGGGCGCTCGTCCTCGGTCCCGGCCAGGTCCCCGGCGAGGCGGGCCGTCTCCCGGCGGGCACGGTCGAAGGCGCTCGCCGAGTCGGGCGGGTCCTCCACCCAGTGCCGCTGCACCGACTCGAACGCCGACCAGACCCGCCCGAACGTCCCGATCGGGTCCTTCAGCGCCCGGCGATGGACCATCTCCCCCTGCCACCACACCGTGTCCTGGTCGAATCGGTCCGTCGGGGCGGGGCCGAGGTCGACCGGTTCGCCAACCCGCACCGGTTTGTAGAGCGACACGCAGGGGGCGGCGGTCCCCGTCACCCAGTGTCGATCGGCGGCGAGGTCGGCCGCCCACGACGCCGTCGTCTGGGTGGCGGCCAGCGCCCCACCGGCGTGGACGCACGGGGCGCCCATCGACCCGTTGGCGAGCCGATAGCGGGGGAACGGCGTGGCGCCGTGCGAGCGGAGGGCGCCGAGCACGTCGAGCACCCCCGTCGCCTCCTCCGCCGCCGCCTCGGTGATCGCCCGTCGGGTCTCGCAGGCCGCCACCGCCCCTCGGAGGCGGTCGGCGTGGAGGTCGGCGAACCCGGGGATCGTGAGCCCGTTCGAGATCGACCGGCCGCGACCGACGACCTCCTCGGTCGCCCATTCGCCGCCGGCCGTCTCCAGCACGATGGCGCCATCGCGGTCGGCCACCAGGAACGAGTTGTGATAGGTGAACGAGCGGTCCTCGTGGCCGCAGCCGCCGCCCTGGCCGTGCGTCTCGAGGAGGTCGACGATGACCCCCACCGCCTCGGCCGCCGACGCCGACCGCTCGAGAGCCAGCCGCAGCAGGTCCATGCCGGTGAGACCGGAGTCGGCGTACGGCTGCTTCGTGAACACGGCCTCGTTGCCGATCACCACCCCGTGCTCGTTGGCGCCCATCTCGGCGCCCCACATCCAGAAGGGGCGGGAGATGAGCACTGCGTGGGTGCGGTCGACCTGGGGGACCCGGATCCAGGTCGCCTCGACCTCCGCCCCGGGCGGGTGCTCGGCCGCCGGGTGCCACTCCAGCACCTGGGCCTCATTCGGGTCCCGGTCCGAGTTCTTCCCGAAGAGGACTCCGTCGGCGGTCAGGGCCACGAACGTGTCACACATCGCCGGTCTCCTTCGATCGGTACCGCTCCACCGCGCCGACGGCGGCGCCCGACGCGGCGATGCCGAGCGCCGAGACCGCCCCGAGCAGGACGAACCCCCCGGCGGCCTCGAGGCCACCCCCGGTGACGGGCCCCACGATGCGGCCGAGCGCCATGATCCCCTGGGCGTCGCCGGTCCGCTCGCCGGGACGGTCGGATCGCTCCTCGAGGAGTCGCAGCACCTTCGGGACCGTCACCCAGAACGCGAAGCCCCACAGCCACAGCCCCAGCACGGACAGCCAGGCGAACGGCGTGACGAACGACATCGCCACCGACACCGCCACGGCGGTGAACCACGGCCACGCCCGCCGGCCGGTCACCCGAGTCCCGGCGATCCCGAAGAGGGCGTTGCCGGTCATGGCCACCGACAGCACCCAGTCCGGCGCGTCGAGGCCGTCGAGGTGGAGGCCGATGAAGACGAAGGCGGCCGACCCGAACAAGGTCATGCCGGCCATGGCGACGAGCAGCACCAGGTTCGAGCGGGAGTCGCTCACCTGACGCCCCACGCGGGTCCCACGCTCGACGTCGATCGGGAGCAGCAACGACACCCCGCCCAGGATGGCCAGGAGGAAGAACACGCTTTCGTAGCCGAATCCACCGATGAGGGGGGCGAAGGCGATCGATCCTGCGGCGGCGGCGACCGGGCCGATCGCCGCCACCCGCCCCATCGCCGCCGGTTGGCGGGCGGCCTCCGCCCAGGCGATCCAGTTGATCGTGCCTGCCGCCAATCCGGCGAGGCCGCGCATGGCGACGAGTTCCGTGAACCCGGGGGCCAGACCGCTCATGAAGTTGGCCACGACGAGGGCGAGCGCCGACAGCACGAGGATGGCCCGGGACGTGCGCAGCAGACGGCCCGCCCCGAACGAGGCGATCGAGAACGCCGCGACCTGGACGGTCGAGTAGAGGCCCACCTGGGCGGTGGTCAACCCGAAGCGCTCGACCAGGGGTGGGAACACGAAGGCGGTGGCGGCGAACATGACCGAGACCACCGCCGCCGACGCGATGAGTCCCGGCGAGAACGTCGGGCGCAGCGAGAGCGGTTGGCGAACCGGAGCGAACACGGCGATGGGAGCGTAGGGGCGGGGGTCGCGTCATTGATCCCGGTAGCGTCCGAGCGATGGCCACGATCGTGGGCGTCCATGGCGCCTTCCACCAGTACTGGGGGCCGAACCAGTTGCGGAGCCGGTGGCTCCCGGCGGTGCAGGACGGGCTCGCACACGTCGACGTCGAGTTGCCGGACGACCAGTTCGCCGTGGCGTTCTACGGCGACCTGTTCCGGCCCGACATCGAGGCGGGACGACCCGATGACGACGAGATCCGGCGGATCGCCCGCCAGATCGGACTCCTCGACCTCATCGAGGAGCGGTTCGGGGAGGGCGGCTACGAGCTCCTCGCCGAGGAGCTGGGTCGCGAGCACCTGCGACAACTCATCAACCAACTCGGGCGTTACTTCGCCGACGCCGACCAGCGGTCGGCGATCCGGTCGCGGGTGGAGCGGGTCGTCGGCCCCGACACCCGGGTGGTGGTGGCGCACTCCATGGGCACCGTCGTGGCCTATGAGGCCCTGGTCGCCCACCCGGACTGGGCGGTCGACACCCTCGTCACATTGGGCTCGCCGCTGGCCGGCGAGTTCGTGAGGTCCAGGCTCCAGCCGCCCGTGGGCGATCCGGGGTCGGGCGCGTGGCCGGGGGTGCGGCGGTGGGTCAACGTCACCGCCATCGGTGACACCGTGGTCCGAGAGGCCGACTTCGCCCGGTGGTTTCCGCGGATCGAGGTCGCCGCCGTCGACAACGGGGCAGATGCGCACCGCGCCGAGCCGTACCTCAATGCCGCCGTGACCGGTGCTGCGATCGCAGCCGGACTCACCTCCGCCGGCTGAACCCTCACCCGCGACGACACCCCACTGGCATACTGCCGTGGTGCGCTCCCACCTCCTGCCCGTGCTCTTCGCCGCGGCGATCCTCGTCTCGGCGTGCGGGTCGGGGGGCAGCGAGCCCCCGACGATCGACTTCAGCCGCCTCGAGGCCGAGGGCTCGACGGTGATCGCCGAGTTCGTCTTCGACGACGACGGCGGCCAGGTCACCGTCTCGGTCGACTGGGGCGACGGCAGCGAGCCCCAGACGTTCGTGGGGACCGGTTCGTCGGCCGCCAGCCACGAGTACGCGCCAGGCACCGGGGAGGTGGTGGTGACGCTCACGGCCACCGACGCCGATGGCCAGCAGGTGAGCACCGGCCGGACCGTCACCGTGGACGCGGCGGCGGCCGACACCACCACCACGTCGTCGTCCGAGCCCGAGACCACCACGTCGTCGTCCGAGCCGGAGACCACCACCACGTCGTCCAGCACCTCGTCCACGACCACCTCGACCTCCACCACCACGACCACCACGACGACGACCACGACGCTGCCCCCGGAGGCGCTCGAGCGGGTGTTCGAGTTCGACGTCGACGACGCCGGGATCGTCACCACCATCGATCCGCCCGATGCCGACGCGTCGGCCGGTCGCACTCGCATCGCCGCCACCACGAGCGGGTTCGACGGCGGTGCCTCCGCCGAGACGTTGCTGGAGTGGACGATCCCGGCCGATGACCTGGCCGAGATCGTCGAGCCGGTCATCGCCTCCGGGGGTCAACTCCAGATCTCGGTCGTGGTCGACTTCGCCTACTCGGCGACGATGCGCACCGGGCAGAACCGGGGTCGGGAGGCCTCGTTCGGCATCTCGACACGAGGTTGGGAGTCCAGCACCAGGTTCGGCGAGGGCGCCGGGCCGACCGGCAGCATCGGCAACGGGGACTCCTTCAGCCAGCCGAGCACGAATGAACGCACCGGGTTCGGGACGACGCTGACGCCGAGGGGTGGGGACATCGAGGTGGAGTTCGAGGTCCGCTGCCTCGTCCAACCCGGCGAGACCGTCTTCCAGATCGGGGAGAGCTCGACCTGCGAGGTGCAGTTCGACCCGGTCGTGAGGGTCACCGTTCGCCAGGTCCCCTGAGCGGCCACCAGCCCGTCGGTCAGGCCTAGCCTGCTCCGGCCCCCTCACCGGAGGACCCCTTGGCCCGCCGCCCCCCGGCGATCCTCCTCTTCCTGACCTCGGTCGTCGGCGTCAGTGCCACGAGTCTCGTCACGTCGTCGCTGCCCGACATCGTCGATGCGTTCGACGCGCCTGCCGCGGCCGCGGGACTGGTGCTCGGTGCCTCGACGGTGCCGGGCATCGTGCTGGCGATCGTGGTCGGCCTCCTCGCCGACCGATTCGGCCGCAAGGGGTTGCTCGTCGGGTCGCTGTTGCTCTTCGGCGTGGCCGGGGTGGCCGGTGCCTTCGCCCCCACGTTCGGGGTGTTCCTCGCCTTCCGTGCTCTCCAGGGGGCGGGGTCATCGGCGTTGCTCAACCTCGGGGCGACGGTCATCGGCGACCACTGGGAGGGGACGGAGCGGTCGGCGATGATCGGGCGCAACACCGCCTTCGTGACGGTGTCGATCGCCATCCTCCCCACCGTCGGGGGCCTGCTCACCGACTTCGTGGGCTGGCAGGGCCCGTTCTTCCTCTTCGCCCTCGCCATCCCGCTCGGGGTGGCGGTCTGGCTGCGGGTGCCCGAGACCGAGCTCCCGCCGGCGCCATCGCTCGCCGAGCAACTGTCGACCTCGGCGCGGTTCGCGGTCGGTCGCCGCATGCTCGTGATCGTCGGACTGTGCGTGACCGTCTTCGTCGTGCTGTTCGGCGCGTCGCTCACGATCGCCCCGTTCCACGCCGAGGAGGTCTTCGGCCTGTCGGCCTCGGCCCGCGGGCTCCTGCTGGGGCTGCCGGCCATCGCCGCCACGATCGTGGCCACCCTCCTCGGCCGGTTGGTCGGCCGCTTCGGCCGGGTCGCCCTCGTGACGGCGGGGGGGCTCGTCTACGCCGGGGCCTACCTGACCATGGGACTGGCGCCCGCCGTGTGGCTCTTCGCCGCCGCCATCCTGGTGGTGGGTGCCGCCGAGGGCCTGACGATCCCCGTGCTGCAGGACGCCACGCTCTCGGGGGCGCCGCCGGAGCGCCGGGGCATCGCGGTGTCGGTGTTCGGGTCGGCGGCGCGGCTCGGCCAGACGCTGGGGCCGGCCATTGCCGGGGTGACATTGGCGGGCGTCGGGACCCGTGGCTCGTTCTGGATCTTCGCCGGGATCGCCATGCTCATCGCCGTCGGGGCGTGGGGCGGCGGGCGGATCCTCCGGACGCACCCGGCTCCGGTCTAGGTGGGCGGCGGCACGCGGGGTGGGTCGGCCTCCTGGGCCTGGCGCCAGAGGTAGAGCCAGCCGAGGCCGTGGATGCCGATGGCGACCAGGAGGATGATCGAGGCGCCCCACCAACCCAGGGCGGCGGCCACGACGGCGGCGATCCCGGCGCCGACGACGAGGGCGGTGCGCACGCCATTCAGGGGTCCGAACATGTCATCGATGGTATCGCCCCCCGAGGGTCTATCCGGGTGGCCCGGCGGTCCCTCGAAGCCTGGGCCGGAGACCATCGATCCGACGCGCCCCGGCCCAGAGATGACCGCTGGACCGCGGTGCCGAACCCTGAGTTCGCAACCGCGGCCGGGGCCCCGGGGTGTCTGGTGCCCCCCGGCCCCCGCGGGCTGGTGCTCGGTGCGTGGTGGTTG
>JBFLKR010000003.1:0-23548 GCA_040883295.1 Acidimicrobiia bacterium | reverse complement strand
GCGGCCCGGGCCCGGCCGCTCTGGGGCCGCCGCCCCCCCGTGGGGCGGCCACTCACCTCCCACGGTCCGCCCGTTCGTCGGTGTCCACTGGACACGGTACGCACCATGAGTGGTCATTGGATCACCAATAGTGGTGAATCAGCGCAGGCTGGGCGGCACCCGATACGTGTAGGTGGCGCCATCGGCTGCGAGCACCATCGCGTCGGCGTCCTCGTCGAAGACCACGGTCTCCCAGCGCAGGCCCAACTCGTGGAGCGGCATGAACGAGCGGGACGTGCCGTCCCGGGCGAGGGCGATACCGGTCTCGTCGGCCGTCATCGACACCTCCTCGGGGCCGACCGCCACCTCCCCCACGCCCGCGAAGAACGCCGCAAAGGTGGACGAAACCCGATCCCAGTCGGTTCGGGGGATCGCCTCGGCCACTAGCGATGGAGGCCCGGGTCGTCCTGGGTGGCCCGCAGACGGATGGTGAAGACCGAGTCACCCGACAGCACCCCACTCCGGGCGAAGAGGCGACCGAACTCCCAGTTCGACAGGCCGAGCTCGGGGCGGTCGAGGGCGTACTGGCCGTCGACCCACCGGGTGAAGCCATTGCCGACGAACGGGGCGTCGATGCGAGCGAAGAACCGCTCGTGGGCGGCCGGGTCCGCGGCGACCAGCGAGGCCGTGAAGCGGGGGCTCTGGTCGTTGAACGCGTCGACGGCCTCGTCGACGGTGTCCATCACGACGAGGGTCACCTCGGGCGAGTCCTCCCACTCCCACTCCAGACCGAGGTGGTCGATGGGCAGGGTCTCGGCCTGGGGCTCGACGACCTCGCCCTCCGCCCGGGCGATCGGGACCTCACGGATGAACCAGTTGTCGGGGAGGTAGGGCTCGCTGCCGGCGGCTACGTGCAGTTTGGCGTTGGTCCCCCGGTCGGCGGCGGCCGCCTCGACCGCCTCGACGAACACGGGCACGAGGTCGGTGGCCCGTTCGCGGACGACCACACAGGTGTTGAGGGTGTTGCAGACCTTCCGGTCGAGCGAGTGGCGGACCGCCAGACCGAAGGCATCGGCGTCGGCGCTCAGGTCGGCGACGATCCACGCCCCGCCGGTGCCGTGGAGGCTGACCGGGGTCCCATGCTGGGCGGCGACGGCACCGAGCTGGGCGACCGCGGCCCCCGAGCCCCTGGCCACGGCGAGGGCGAGTCGGGGATCGGCGAACATCGCCCACCCGGCCGCCCTGGACGGCGAGTCGACCAGCGAGGCGGCGCCGGTCGGGAGACCGGCTTCGGCGAGGGCCGGTTCGAGGGCATGGGTGGCGATGGCCCGGGCGGTGCCGAGGGCATCGGAGCCGATCCGAAACACCACGGCGTTGCCCGATCGGAGCACGCCGGTGGCGTCGGCGAAGACGTTGGGGCGTCCCTCGAAGACGAATCCGACGACGCCGAGACCGGCCACGACCTCCTCGACCTGCCACCCGTCGTGGTGGATCGTGTTGCGTACGGCGCCCCGCCCCGAGGGCATGTCCCGCCAGCCCCGGAGCCCGGCGACCATGTCGGCGCGCATCCGGTCGGACAGGATGAGGCGGGTGACGGACCGCCCCCGCTCGCGGGCGGAGCCGACGTCGGCTTCGTTGGCCTCGCGGATGGGGGCGAACGCCGACTCGTCCTCGAGTCGACGGGCGAAGGCCTCGTAGAAGGCGGAGATGGCATCGTCGCCCATCTCTCGAAGCGCCCCGAAGGCGGCGTGGGCGGCGTCGACGGCTGCGGCGGCCGCATCGGCATCCTCGGCCGGGATGTGGAGGAGGTCGCCGGTGCGCTGGACCACCACGAGCCGGTCGCCGGGCCGAAAGGCCTGGGCGAGGGCGGCGGGGACCCGGACGACCTTGTCCCCGTCGTAGGGGATCGGCATCCCCGCCTCGAGCCGTTGCAGGAGTTCCATGGGAGGCAGGCTAGAGAGCGACCCGAACCGCAAAACCGCGGGAGCGTTCACTCGTATCGGCTGGGAAATCCCCCCGCCAGGGGGGATGGGCCCCACGGAGCGCAGCGGAGTGGGAGGGGGGACCCGCGGGCGTCCGAGAGGCCACATGGCGCAGGGTGTCGCCGCTCTCTGGAACCGCCCCCCTCCCACCGGCCTCGTACCTCGGCCGGCGGGCCCCATCCCCCCTCCGGGGGGATCTCCCTTCTTGGCCCCGCCAGGCGGCCCCTACAGCGGCTTCTCCCAGATGTCGACGCCGAAGGTCTCGAGGCCGAGGCGGACCAGGGCCTCGCCGACGGGGGGATGGATCGGAGCGAACACCCCGAGGCGGTCGAGGCCCTCGCCGACCGCCAGGTCGACGCACGCTCGCAGGAGTCGGTCGACGTCGGCGTCGGCGGCGCACAGCCAGGCGATCTCGAGCGTCCCGTCGCGAGCCTCGGCCACCACCCAGCCGCTGGGCGCCGACCAGAGCAACCCCCGGCGGGCGAGGCCGACGAGGTCGTCGAGCGTCAACTGCCAGAAGGTCCAGTGGAAGCCAATGAGCCCCCGGGCCGCACGGATGAGCCCCGACCGCTCCCACACCGGCCAGGCGTCGGCTGGGCCCATGGCGGTGGCGGGCTCGAGGCGCTCGGGGCCCGGTACCCGGGGACCACCGTTGCGAAGGGGGTTGGGATCGGCGGACAGTCCGTCCCGGGTCGCGTGCCACCAGCGGCTCGTCCGGCGATAGCCGAGCCCCTCCACCTGGCGTTGGGGCGCTTCGTTCCAATCCTCGATGAGGAGGCGGGCGACCCGGTCGCCCCGCTCACGGGCCCACGCCACCCCCGTGTCGTTCATCATCGACGCCAGACCCTTGCGCCGGTGATCGGGATGGACCCGGGCCGCCGCCATCCAGGCTTGCCGGGGGCCGGGCTGCTTGAGGGTCGCCACCGCCACCGGCCCATCGACGTCATGCTCGACGACGATCACCTCGATGGCGGGATCGTCGAGCCACGCCGGGTAGGCATCGGCCACGTAGTCGCCCCACTCGAAGGTGTCCTCGGTGAACGCTGCGAGGGCGGCATGGTCCTCGGGTCGACCGTGGCGGACCTCGTAGGCCATCAGAGCGTGGCCGCCAGCACGACCCACGACCCAAGGATCCAGACCCCGAGGATGACGAGCCGATCCCAGCCGACCCGCGACCCCGGCCACCGCCACCGGACCAACCAGGCGCCGCCGACACCGAGGGGGAGGGCGAAGAGCAGGGCGGCCCGGGACACGACCCGCAGGCTGAGCACCGCCAGCTCGAAGGCGTACCCGATCGAGCCGGCGGGCCCCTCGAGAAAGCCGGCCCCCAGGAAGCCGACCACCGCGACCGCCAGGATGGCGATCGCCCGGGCGATCGCCAACGGCAGCTCGGCCCAGTCGAGCGCCGCCCGGGAGATGGGGCCTTCCGAGGAGACCCCGAAGGCGAAGAGGCCGACGACGACGATCACCAGTCCGGAGCCGAGCAGGCCCCCCACGCTGCCCGAGAGCGCCACGTCGACGACGTCGAAGGCCGCCAGCAGCACCACCACGCCCAACGCCACCAGGGCGGCGCCGAGCACGGCGAGGTACATGTCGGCGACGAGGCCGAGTTGGCGACCGAACAGCCGGGCGTAGTCGAGGATCTCGGCCCGGGACGGCGCCGTCGGCGGACTCGGCGCAACCTCGGTCGGCTCCTCTGTCGGCTCCCTGGTCGGCTCGTCGGTCATCGACCGGGACGATACCGGTCGGCCCGTGCGGCGATCAGCGCCTCGGCGTACAGCTCGACCGGATGGGCGATGCGCACCTCGTCGCCGAGGTGGGCCCGCAGCTGCAGCTCGCAGCCGGGGTTGGCCGAGGCCACGACCGGGGCCCCGGACGCCCGGACCTGGTCGGCCTTGCGCCGACCCAGCTCGGCCGACGCCTCGGGGTGGAGCAGCGAGTACGTGCCGGCGGCCCCGCAGCAGAGCGCGGCTGGGTCGATCTCGACGGGTGTGTGGCCGGCGGCGGCCACGACCGCTCGGGGGGCGGCGACCACCCGCTGGGCGTGGCGGAGGTGGCACGGGTCCTGGATGGCGACCGGGTCGCCGGCGCCGGCGAGGAGCGGGAGACGACCGTCGTCGAGGGCCTCGGCCACGAGTTCGGTGACGTCCCGGGCGCGTTCGGCGAGGCCCTCCCCACCGGGGACGAGGTGGCCGTAGCCCTCGAGGTGGGCCCCGCACCCGGCCGAATTCGCCACGACCACGTCGATGTCGGCAAAGGCGGTGACGTTGGCCTCGGCGAGCCGCTCGGCCGCCGTCCGGTCCCCGTCGTGGGCGGCGAGCGCCCCACAGCAGGTCTGGTCGGCGGGGGCCACCACCCGCCAGCCGGCGGCGGTGAGCACCGCCACCGTCGCCTCGTGCACGGGCCGGAACCACTCGTCCATCACGCAGCCCGCCAACAGCCCGACCGTACCCACCGGTTCGCCGTCGGCCGACCACGAGCGACCGGCGAAGCGCGGACCCCGGTCGCCGAGGGGCCGCAGGCCCTCGAACCCGCCCCGGAGCCGGGGCGGGACCACCCACTCGGCGCCGACTCGCTGGAGGGCGGCGGCGCCGGCGGTGGTGACGCCCAGCGCCCGGCGACTCGCCAGCGCCCGGCCGAGCATCGCCCGCCGGGCGACGTCGGTGGGACCCCTGCGGGTGGCGGCCACCTCGGCCCGCACCGACTCGAGGATCTCGCCGTAGGGCACCAACGAGGGACAGACGGCCTCGCACGCCCGGCAGCCCAGACAGGCGTCGATCATGCCGGCCACCGTGTCGTCGAGCTCGGCCCCGGCATCGACCGCCGCCATGGCGGTGAGCCGGCCCCGGGGGGACTGGTCCTCCCGGCCGGTGATCCGGAACGTGGGGCAGGCGGGGAGGCAGAGGCCGCACTGGATGCACGTGTTGATCGCCGCCCCCGACGGCGGGTGGTCGGTGACCCAGCCCATCACAGCCCCCCGGCGGGTCGGCCCGGGTTCAGCACCCGGTCGGGGTCGAAGCGGGCGACGATCCGACGCTGCAGCCCGAGGGCCGGCGGGTCGGCGCCCCACGGACCGGGGTCGGCGTACAGGTGGTCGGGCCCGTCGAGCAGCACGACCGAGCCGCCGAGCCGCTCGGCCCGGACCCGGAGGTCGGCGGCGTCGGGGCCACCGAGGGCGGCGGTCACGACGCCGACGCCATGCTCGGCCACGAAGGATGACCCGGCGGGCAGGGCCGAGACGACGTCGGGCACGGCCGGGGCGGGGACCCGGATCGACCAGCGGCCGCGCTCGGTGTCCGGGTCGGGCGGGTCGGGCCACCGGTGCCCCTCGCTGGGATCGCCTCCGAGATCGGCGGCCTGGGCGGCGACCTCCTCGGGGGTCCCGGCCAGCATCACGGAGGTGCCGGCCGGGGTCTCGAGGACCGCCTGCGGCCGAAATGCGGTGGCGAGGGCGGCGGTCGGGTCGGCCACCGCCACCGTGGCGAGTGCAGGGGGCTCCGGCCACAGCTTCAGGCAGGCCTCGACGACCACGCCGACCGAGCCGAGCGACCCGCAGACGAGGCGCATGAGGTCGTAGCCCTGCACGTGCTTGACGACCCGGGCACCGGCCCGGACGAGACGGCCGTCGCCGGTGACGAGCGTCACCTCCAGCACGTGGTCGCGGGTGGGCCCGTATCGCAGGCGCCGGTACCCGGAGGCACCGGCGGCGAGCACCCCACCGATGGTGGCCTCCGGCGAGGTCTCGGGAAGGACGGCGAACTGTCGGTGCGGGCCGAGGACGTCGGCGACCGCCGCCAGCGTCACCCCGGCCTCGACGGTGAGCGTGAGGTCCTCGGGTTGGTGGTCGGTGACCCGGTCGAGGCCGGTGGTGGAGAGCACGACGTCGGCGGCGACCCGGTGCCCGATGCCCTGGTGGGTGCCACCGCCCCACACCGCCACGGCGAGCCCGTCGGCCGAGCAGGCGGCAAGGGTCTCGGCGAGCGCGTCGCGGGTGGGCGGACGTACGGTCGCGGCGGCTCGAGGCGCGCCAGGGATCGGCTCGATCTCGTGTTCGGCGAGGACCGACGGAAGATCGGTCATGGGCCCGCCCATCAGACCCATGCTCCCTCGGGGATCGGCCGACCGAACTCGCCGCAGCGGGCTCCGGCCGGGAGCAGGTGGTCGGGATTGAGGCGCCCGTCGGGGTCGAAGGCCTCCCGGAGCCGGGCCTGGGCGTCGAGCGAGATGGGGTCGAGCACCTTGGGCAGGTGGTCGCGCTTCTCGGTCCCGATGCCGTGCTCGCCGGTGAGGGCTCCGCCCACCGACAGGCAGAGGTCGATGATCTCGTCCCCGGCCGCGAACACGGCCTCCGCCACGCCCGGCTCGGCGAGGTCGAAGCCCATGATCGGGTGGAGGTTGCCGTCGCCGGCATGGAAGACGTTCATGAGGGCGAGGCCATGTCGGTCGGCGATCTCGTACACGGCCTCGAGCACCTCGGGGAGGCGGGTGCGGGGCACGACGGCGTCGTGGAGATAGAAGTCGGGGGCCAACTGGGCGACGGCGCCGAACGCGGCCTTGCGCGCCCGCCAGAGCGTCGCCCGCTCGGCGTCGTCGGCGGCCAGGCGGACGGCCGTCGCCCCCGCCTCGATGGCGACCCGTCGGCACAGCTCGGCCTCGGCCTCCACCGCGGCCGGGTGGCCGGTCGTCTCGCACAACAGCACGGCGGCGGCGTCGGTGGGGAGGCCGATTCGGAGATAGGCCTCGAGCACCTCGAGGGTCTTGCGGTCCATCATCTCGAGGGCGGCGGGCACGATGCCGGCCCCGATGATGCCGGTGACGGCGGCCGCCGCCGAGCGCACGTCGTCGAACTCCATGAGCAGCGTCCGCACGTCCGGCGGGTTGGGGGTCAACTTCACGAGGGCCTTGGTGACGATGCCGAGCGTCCCCTCGCTGCCGACGAGCACGCCGCGCAGGTCGAGCCCCGGTGGGTCGGGGGCGGCGCCGCCCACGGTGACGACCTCGCCGTCGGCGAGCACCACCTCGAGGCCGAGGACGTGGGCGACCGTCGAACCCTCGGCGAGGCAGTGGGGGCCGCCGGAGTTGTTGGCGACGTTGCCGCCGATGGTGCAGACCGACTGGCTGGAGGGGTCGGGGGCGAAGTGGAGGCCGACCGACTCGGTGGCGACCGAGAGGTCGAGGTTGATGACCCCCGGGCCGACCCAGGCGATGGCGGCCTTGGCGTCGACGGCATGGATCTCGTTCATCCGGGTGAGGGCGACGACGACGGCCGGCACCGACGGCACGGCGCCCCCGGTGAGGCCCGACCCGCCCCCGCGGGGGACCACGTGGACGCCTTCCTCGGCGGCGGCCCGGACGACCGCCACCACCTCATCGGTGGAGGCGGGAAGCACGACGAGGGCGGGCTCGGATCGGCGAAGACCGGCATCCTTGGCGTAGAGGTGCCGCTCCACCGGATGGGTGAGGACGAACTCGGCACCGAGCACGGGCCGCAATCGCTCGGCGAGCGCCTCGACGGACATGGACCGAGAGTACCGATCGTCCGTGGAGATCCCCCCTCCGGGGGGATCTCCCTGCAAGGGCAGTTCCGTGGCCGGTGTCGGGCCCATCCCCCGACGGGGGATCTCATCTCCGTCTACAGCGCCAGGTGGAGGCGGAGGGCGTCGTCCACGGCAGCCATCGACCCAGCGGGCACGAAGCCGATCACCGGGCCGAGGCGCTCGACCGCCACCGACCGAACCTGCTCGGCCTGCGCCGGGTCGACCGGGCGGATCTCACCTCGGCGCATCAGTCGAGTCCGTCGGCCGCCACCGACTCCCAGGCCCCGTCGTCCTCCGCCCAGGCCTCGGCATAGGCGTCGCCCAACTCCACCGCCCGGACGGCGGCGATCGCTGGTAGCAATCGGGTGGGAAGGCAGGTGCGCGTTCCGAGCCCGCGTAGCCTCGGACGTTGCGGAAGGGGCCCCCATGGACCACGACGTCACGATCATCGGCGCGGGTGTCGTCGGGTGCGCCATCGCCCGTGAGCTCATGCGCTTCGACCTGTCGGTGGTCCTCCTCGAGCGGGAGGCCGAGGTCGGGTTCGGGACCTCGAAGGCGAACAGCGGCATCATCCACGCCGGCCACCACTCGTCGTCGGACACCCTCAAGGGGCGGCTGGAGTGGGCGGGCAACCAGCGGTGGGACGACCTCGCCGACGACCTCGGCTTCGGCTTCGAGCGGGTCGGGGACCTCACCGTCGCCTTCACCCCCGACGAGGTGGAAACCATCCGCGAGCTACAGCGGCAGGGCGAGGCCGCCGGCGTGCCGGGCCTCGAGCTGTGGGGGCCCGAGCGGATACGCGCCGAGGAGCCCCACCTCAACCCCGCCATCCTGGCGGCGCTCCATGCCCCCACCGCCGGGGTGGTCAACCCCTACGAGGCGTGCTTCTCGCTCGTCGAGAACGCGGTTCGAAACGGCCTCGAGGTCGCCTGCGACGAGCCGGTGGTCGGCATCGACGGCATCGACGGCGGCCTCGCGGTCACCACCCCCAAACGCTCGTTCACGAGCCGCTTCGTCGTCAACGCCGCCGGACTCGGTGCCGACAAGGTCGCCGAGCTGGCCGGGGTACGGACGTTCACGCTCCGGGCCCGCAAGGGCGAGGAGTACCTCCTCGACAAGCGGGTCGGCGGCCTCGTCTCCCGCATCGTCTTCCCCTGCCCCACCCCGACGTCGAAGGGCATCCTCGTCATTCCCACCTTCGACGGCACCCTCATGGTCGGCCCCACCGCCACCGAGGTGGACGACCGCGACGACCTCTCCACCACCGCCGAGGGGGCGGCCGCCATCTTCGCCGCGGTGGGCCGGCTGGTGCCCGGCATCTCGGCCAAGGACTGCATCGCCGAGTTCGCCGGGGTGCGGGCGGTGAGCGACACCGAGGACTTCGTCATCGAGCCGACGTCGCTGGCGGGGTTCATCAACGTCGGTGGGATCCAGTCGCCCGGGCTCACGGCGGCGCCGGCGATCGCCGACCTCGTCATCGAGATCCTCGACGACCTCGGTGCCCGCCTCGAGCCCAACCCGGAGTTCGACCCGGGCATCGACAAGCCGGTCCACGTGGAGGCGCTGACGATGGCCCAGCGGGCGGCGCTCGCCGAGGCCGATCCCCGGTTCTCCCACGTCGTGTGCCGCTGCGAACTGGTGACCGAGGGCGAGATCGCCGACGCCATCGAGCGGGGCGCCCGCACCCTCGACGGGCTCAAGTTCCGCACCCGGGCCGGGATGGGCCGCTGCCAGGGCGGGTTCTGCACCTGGCGGTGCATGCAGCTGCTGGCGGGCCCCGACGGTGACCTCGCCGCCGTCACCAAGCGGGGCGGGGACTCGTGGATGGTCATCCGCCGCGACCAGTTGGGGGCGACGCCATGATCGGGTCCACACCCAGCGGGCTGGCCGATGCCTACGACGTCGTGGTGGTCGGCGGCGGGCCGGCGGGGATGGCGGCCGCCGTGGCGGCGGCCGAGGCCGGCACCGACCGGGTGCTCATCGTCGACCGCGAGCCGGAGACCGGCGGGATCCTCAACCAGTGCATCCACAACGGGTTCGGGCTGCACACGTTCCGCGAGGAGCTGACCGGGCCCGAGTACGCCCAGCGCTACCTCGAGAAGCTCCTCGAGCGCCAAGTGGACGTCCTGACCGACAGCTACGTCCTCGACGTCGCCGACGACCGCCGGCTGTCGCTCATGTCGACCCACCACGGGGTCCGTACGATCGACGCCGGGGCGGTGGTGCTGGGGATGGGGGCCCGGGAGCGAACCCGGGGGGCGATCCGGATCCCCGGCGACCGTCCGTCGGGGGTCATGACGGCCGGGCTGGCGCAGAAGTTCGTGAACGTGCTCGGCTACCTGCCGGGGCGGCGGGTGGCGATCCTCGGCTCCGGCGACATCGGCCTCATCATGGCCCGCCGCATGACCCTCGAGGGGTGCGAGGTCGTCGGCGTCTTCGAGATCATGGACCACCCCAACGGGCTCACCCGCAACATCGTCCAGTGCCTCCACGACTTCGACATCCCCCTCCACCTCTCGACGACGGTGACCGAGATCCGTGGCGACGACCGCCTCGAGGGCATCACCGTCGCCCCGGTGGACGAGACGCTCACCCCTCGCCATGACCTCGGCTGGGACGTCGACTGCGACACGCTGCTGCTCTCCATCGGCCTCATCCCCGAGAACGAGCTGTCCCGCCAGCTCGGCCTCGCCCTCGACCCGGTGACCGCCGGGCCGGTGGTGACGAGCACCATGCAGACCACCCGCCGGGGCGTGTTCGCCGCCGGCAACGTCGTCCACATCCACGACCTCGTCGACCACGTGAGCGAGGAGGCGGCACTCGCCGGCCACCACGCCGCCCTGTCGGTGACGGGTCGGGCGCCGCCGGCCGACAACGTCCGGCTGCTGCCGGGCGAGAACGTCGTCTACTGCGTGCCGCACACGATCTCCACCGACCGCGAGCACACCGTCTACCTGCGCGTCCGCAAGCCGCTCGAGACGAGTTGGCTGCGGCTCGGGGACGTGTACGAGAAGCGGCTGCGCTACGTGGTCCCGGCCGAGATGGTGCGCCTCACCGTGCGCCCCGGGATCCTCGAGCACTTCCATGGCGACTCGCTCCGGGTCGACGTGGTCCCCCGGGAGCCGACATGACCGATCCCGAGGACCGGGTCACCGGCTACCTCTGCATCGGCTGCCCCCTCGGCTGCCGGCTCGAGGTCGAGGAGGACGCCGAGGGCGATATCGTGGAGATCCGGGGTTTCTCGTGCCGCAAGGGCCGCGACTTCGCCGTCGCCGAGCACACCGACCCCCGCCGGATGGTCACGTCGACCGTGGGCGTGGACGGTGGCCGCTGGGCGCGGCTGCCGGTGCGGACCGTCGATCCCGTACCGAAGGACCTCGTGATGGACCTCTGCCGGGTGCTCCGGGAGGTGACGGTCACGGCCCCGATCCACCTCGGCGACGTCGTGCTCGCCGACGCCCTCGGCACCGGCGTCGACGTGGTGGCGTCGCGGGACCTGCCGCCGGCGTAGCCGGGGGTTTGGGAGATCCCCGAGGAGGGAGGCCCTCCATCCCTGGGAGATCCCCCTTCGGGGGATCTCTCTGAGCCACCGCTCCAACTTTGGGAGATCCCCCCGGCGGGGGGATCTCTCTGAGACACCCGGTACTGCCGAAGGCGATCCCCCACCTACACTGGCCGGAGTGACCGACGATCTCGGCAAACCCGGCGAGGAATGCGGCGTCTTCGGGGTCTGGGCCCCGGGTCAGGACGCCGCCCAACTCACCTACTTCGGGTTGTTCGCCCTCCAGCACCGAGGCCAGGAGAGCGCCGGCATCTGCGTCTCCGACGGTGAGACCGCCACCGTCTTCAAGGACCTCGGCCTCGTCGCCCAGGTGTTCAACGGCGACGTGCTCGCCGCCCTGCCCGGCCACCTCGCCGTCGGCCACACCCGCTACTCGACGACCGGCTCCACCGTATGGCGCAACGCCCAGCCGGTCTTCCGCCAGGTCGGCAGCCGCTCGATCGCGCTCGGGCACAACGGGAACCTCACCAACACGGTCCCCCTCGCCCGGGAGCTCGACCTCTCGGGGGTGACCGACTCCGAGGTGCTCGTGGAGCTCATCGCGCGGGCCGCCGAATCGCACCCCGGCCCCGGCGGGCTGGTGGCCTCCCTCGAGGACGTCCTGCCCAGGCTGCGGGGCGCCTTCTCCATGGCGGTCATGGACCAGCAGACCCTGGTCGGGATCCGCGACCCCTTCGGCTTCCGACCCCTCTGCCTCGGCAGCCTCCCCGACGGCGGTTGGGTGCTGGCATCGGAGACGGCCGCCCTCGACATCGTGGGCGCCCACTTCGAGCGGGAGCTCGATGCCGGGGAGATGGTGGTGATCGACGCGAACGGCATCCGCAGCCTCCGCCCCTTCGGCCCCGACGCCTCCGACCCGCATTTGTGCGTGTTCGAGTTCGTCTACTTCGCCCGGCCCGACTCCCGGCTCTACGCCCAGGACGTGCACGGCGCCCGGGTGCGGATGGGCCGCACCCTGGCCGCCGAGCAGCCCGCCGACGCCGACGTGGTCGTCCCCGTCCCCGAGTCGGGCATCCCGGCCGCCCAGGGCTACGCCGAGGTGGCCGGCCTGCCCTACGAGGACGGGCTCATGAAGAACCGCTACGTGGGCCGGACGTTCATCGAGCCCACCCAGCTGCTCCGGGACCGGGGCATCCGCCTGAAGCTCAACCCGATTCGGTCGACGCTCGAGGGCCGCCGAGTCGTGCTGGTCGACGACTCGATCGTGCGAGGGTCGACGACCCGCCAGCTCGTGGCCATGGTCCGGGAAGCGGGCGCCACCGAGGTCCACCTCCGGGTGTCGTCACCCCCGTACCGCAACCCGTGCTTCTACGGGATGGACACCACCGACGAGTCCAAGCTCATCGCCGCCCGCCTCGAGGTCGAGGAGATCCGCGAGCACCTCGGCGCCGACAGCCTCGGCTACCTGTCGATCGACGGGCTGCTGGCCTCCACCGGCGTCGCCGAGGTGGGGTTCTGCACCGCCTGCCTCACCGGCGACTACCCGACCCCGGTACCGGTCGGGCAGGGGAAGTTCGCCCTGGAACAGGCGTGAGCGAGGCCTACCGGGCGGCCGGCGTCGACGTCGCCGCCGCCGACGCCCTCGTCCGCCGCATCAGCGGACCGGTCACCGCCACCTGGGGCCCCGACGTCGTGGGCGGCTTCGGTGGGTTCGCCGCCGGCCTCCGCCTCCCGGCCGGCCTCGACCGGCCGGTCCTCATGCTCTCCACCGACGGGGTGGGGACCAAGCTCGACCTGGCGCGCCGGGCCGGTCGGTGGGAGGGGGTCGGCCACGACCTCGTCGCCATGTGCGTCGACGACCTCGCCGCCGTCGGTGCCAGCCCGATCGGCTTCGTCGACTACCTCGCCGTGGGCCGACTCGACGCCGCCCGGGACGAGGCGATCGTCCGATCGGTGGCGGCCGCCTGCGGCGTCGCCGGCTGCGCCCTCGTCGGCGGGGAGACCGCCGAGCACCCCGGCGTGGTGGACGCCGACCACGTCGACCTGGCAGGCACCGCGCTCGGCGTCGTGGAGGAGGGAGCGGTCCTGCACCCGGGGTTGGTCGCCGACGGCGACGTCCTCGTCGGGGTGACCAGTCCCAACCTCCGATCGAACGGCTTCTCGCTCGTCCGCCGGATCCTCGCCGACCACGACCTCGACGTCGACGACGCCTTCCCCGACGGGTCCGGCCGGACGGTCGCCGACGTGGTCCTCGAGCCGTCGGTGGTCTACGCCCCGGCGGTGGGGTCGGCCATCGCCGCCGGTGGCGTCCACGGGCTGTGCCACGTCACCGGGGGCGGCATCGTCGGCAACCTCCCCCGAGTCCTCCCCGAGGGCCTCGGGGCCGTCGTCGACCCGACCACGTGGGAGCCGCCGACCGTCTTCACGACCCTCGTGGACCTCGCCGGACTCGGCGCCGACGACGCGTTCGGCACGTTCAACATGGGGATCGGGTTCGTGGCAGTGGTCGACCCGGGAACCGCCGACGACGTCGCCACCGCGTTCGAGGTCGCCGGGCACCCCGCCCGGGTGATCGGCCGGGTCGTCTCAGGCGTCGACGGCGTACGGCTCGCGGGCTGAGGGAACCGACACCACCACGAGGTGGCGGACGACGATCGCCCCGGCGACGACGAGGACCAGGGCGGCCAACCAGTCACCGAAACGGGCATAGGGCGTGGGCGGCGCCTCCCGGAGCGTCACCGTGCCCTCGACGACGGCCTCCTCGAAGTTGTCCGTGCGAGGCCCGGGGACGCCGCCGTCGGTGATGATCGTCGACTTGCCACTCACGGCGGCGTGGACGACGTCGAGGCCGAGCTCGGCCGAGCGCATCGACGTCATGGCGATGAACTGGTCGGAGGCGGACCCCCGCCCGTACGACGAGTTGTTGGTGGTCACCACGAGCACCTCGGCGCCGAGGGCGGCGTGCTCGCGGGCGTAGCGACCGAAGGCGCCCTCGAAGCTGATGACCGTCCCCAACGCGACGTCACCCGCGTCGAGGATGACCGGACCGTTGCCGGGGATCATGTCCCGGGGCACCCGGGTGAAGGGCGGGATCCCGCCGACGAGCCCCCGAAGGGGGACGAACTCCCCGAACGGCACCCCGTGCTGTTTGAGGTACTCGCCGACAAGGCGGCCCGCAGGGTCGAAGAGCATGTTGGCATTGGCGAAGTTGACGGCGCCGGCCGGCCGATCGGCGCCGAGCAGCAGGTGGGCGTCGAGTCGGTCGACCTCGCGGGCGATCGCCTCGGCGACGGCCGGGTTCTGGCCGGGGTCGGTGGAGAACCCCGCCGACGACTCGGGCCAGACGACGAGATCGGGGCCGGGATCGAGCGATTCGGTCAGCCGCAGGTGGTTGGCGGTGATCGCCTCCCGGCTGGCGGTGCAGGGCAGCGACTCGCACGGGGGGTGGCCCTGGATGATCGCCACGGCATACGGGTCGCCGGTGGGCCGCTCGTCGACGAGCAGGCCAACCGAGAACCCGACCGCCAGCAGGGCGAGGCCGGCGATCGCCACCGCACGGTCCCGGGTCACCAGCCCGACGGACAGACCCGTGGCGGCGAGGGCGAGCAGCACCCCCCAGCCCGAGGCACCCCAGATCGCCGCCGCCGACCGGGCCGCCTCCCACCCCACCACCGTGTAGCCGGGATCGGCCCACTCGATCCCGAAGACCGGCAGCCAGCGGAGCAGGAAGAGGGCACCCACCCACCCGCCGGCGACCAGGGCGAGCCGCGGCCAGCGGGGCCAGTCCCGGGCGGCGTGCACGAGCCGGGTGTAGGCGGCGAAGAAGGGGGCGTGGGCGACGACGAAGCCGACCCACGCCTCGGGTTCGACGACGGCCAACCAGCGCATGAGGGGGGCGATGAAGGCAACCGTGAAGACGAGACCGGCGCCCCAGGCCATGGCGGGTCGTCGGGTCCGGAGGGCGGCGACCTGCAGGAGGGCGATCGCCGGCACCGCCGCCCAGCCCCAACCAAGTGGGGGGAAGGCGGTGTAGAGCGCGAGGCCGGCGACGGCGGCGAGCAGCAGCGGCACGGGCGCACGGTACCGACCGGGCCGAGGTATGCCCCCGCCGCCGCCGGAACCCGGCAGGCGTATCCTCTCCGGCCATGGACGACCTCGAGGTGGCGACCAGGGCCGCCCGGGCCGGCGCTGACGTGATTCGTGCGGCCGCGGGCGAGCTCCGCGTTCGCATGAAGGGATCGGTCGACCCGGTCACCCACGTCGACATCGCCGCCGAGCAGGCCGTGCTGGACGCGATCCTGCGGGCCCGGCCCGCCGACGGGATCCTCGCCGAGGAATCGGGACGGGCGGCCGGCTCGCTCCGGATGTGGGTGGTCGACCCCCTCGACGGGACGGTCAACTTCATCCACGGCCTCGAGCACGTCGCCGTGTCCGTGGCATTGTGGGTGGAAGGCGAACCGGTGGTGGGTGTGGTCATCGACGTGCCCCGCGACCGCCTCTATGCCGCCGAGGCCGGGGCGGGAGCCGAGGTGGACGGCGAACCACTGTCGGTGACGTCGACCGATCCCGCCAACGCCGTGATCGCCACGGGATTCCCCTACGACCGCCGCGAGCGGGCCGAGACCTACGGCGCCATGGTCGGCCGGCTGCTCGGCCGGACCCGAGCGGTCCGTCGGTACGGATCGGCGGCGCTCGACCTCGCCTGGGTGGCCGAGGGCCGCTTCGACGGCTACGTCGAGACGGGGCTCCAACCGTGGGACGTCGCGGCCGGGATCCTCCTGGTGCGCGAGGCCGGCGGCGTCGTCCTCGACCACCAGTGCCGGCCGGCCGGCCTGCGGTCGCCGGCGATCGCCGCCGGCGGCGAGTCCGTCGCCCGCGCATTGTCCGAACTCGTCGCCCCGGCCGTCTGACCGTGTTCGACGACGCCATCGAGGAGTTCTGGACCTGGTGGGCGACCGCCCGGGAACCGCTCGCCGTCGCCATCGAGAGCGAGGCGCCCACCGACATCCTCGACGAGCTCACCGACCAGCTGTGGCGCATCCATCCCGAGCTCGACTGGCAGATCGCCCCCGGTGCCACCGCCCGCCACGCCCTCAACCTCGTCTCGGGCGGGAGTCGCCTGCTGCGGCTCGTCGCCGAACTCTGGCGGCGTCGCGGTCCCGCCCCCGACGAGCTGTGGGAGTACCACCCCGCCCGGCGGCCCTTCACGCCCGAGCCCTTCCTCGTCGCCGGGCTCGAGGTCGACCCGGCAGCCGCCACGGCCACGGCCGTCCCCGATCCGCTGTACCACCGCCTCGACCTGACCGTCGGTCACCCGGCCTTCGAGGCGCTGGGCGATGACGACGCCCGCGACGTCGCCCTCTACCTGCTCGACGCCGTCCTCGGCGAGGACGAGGCCGAGCGCTGGGTGGGCCTCCTCACCACGGTGCCCGAGCCCGTCGGGCAGCCGGTCGACGCGCTCGCCGACTTCGTGCCCGAGGCCACCGCCACCTGGGAGACCGATGGCTGGGAGGACGTCTCCGACCAGTACGACGGCATCGTCGACGCCCACGTCGACCGGTCGGTGAAGTGGATCGACCACCTCGACAAGCCGATCTACGCCGAGATCACCATCCAGGGTCTCAGCACCGACGTCGACGGGATGCCGGTCGACCTCGAACGCGCCCGGCTGGACACCCTCACCAACGACCTGCTCGCCCGGCTCGGCCGGTTGGCGGTCCCGATCGGGGTCGCCACCGGCGACGGCGAGCGCTCCCTGCACCTGTTCACGTCCACCGACCCCTCGGTCGCCGAGACCGTCGACGCCTGGATCGCCGAGAACCCCAACCGGTCGATCGAGCGGGAGTTCGCGGCCGACGAGCAGTGGGCCTACGCCGACCAGTGGGACTGATGGCCGCCCTCCGGGCGGCGTATCGGGTATCGGGTAGCGGGTACCGGGTCACGTGAGCCAGGTGCTCGTGTCGGGCG
The DNA here is from genome assembly GCA_040883295.1 of Acidimicrobiia bacterium. Taxonomy (GTDB): domain Bacteria; phylum Actinomycetota; class Acidimicrobiia; order Spongiisociales; family JAENVV01; genus JAHEFX01. Next base: position 6,581 of record JBFLKR010000003.1, on the reverse strand, counting down.
ATGCCGTCGTGACGGTCGACGGGCGGATCGGTGATGCCGTGCTCGTCGACGGGGGAATCGTGGTGGGGGTCGGCGACCGAGACCACCTCGCCCGTCCCGGGATGCCCGAGCAGCGGTACCGGGGGACGATCGTGCCGGGCCTCGTCGACGCCCACCTGCACCCGGTCGGGCTCGCGGCGGCTCGGGCCGGCGTCGACCTCCACGATGCCGGTGACCTGGCCGGGGTGGTGGCGGCGCTGGCCGAGGCAATGGGCGACGGGGTGGTGGTCGGCACCCGACTCGACGAGCACCGACTCACCGAGGACCGCCTCCCGACCCGGACCGACCTCGACGCCGTCCCCGGCCCGGTCCTCGTCCACCGGGTCTGCGGGCACGTCGCCGTCGCCAACACCGCCGCCCTCGATGCCGCCGGGATCGGCCCCCAGACCGTCGACCCGCCCGGCGGGGCGCTCGACCGCTCACCCCATGGCGTCCCGACCGGGGTCCTGCGCGAGGAGGCCATCCCCCTCGTGGCGGCGGCCCTTCCCCCGCCGTCGCACATGGACGAGCACCTCCTCGCCACCCTCGGCGACCTGCGTCGCCAGGGCCTGACGCGGCTCGGGGCGATCGTCGCCCCAGCCGACGGCCCGTTCTGTGGCGGGGGCAACGAGCTCGCCACGGTCCTGGCGGTGGCCGACCGGCTCCCGCTCCCCCTCCACGTCTACGTGGCCACCAACGACCCCACCACGCTCGAGCGAGCCGCCCGCGACCTCGAGGCCGCGGGGAGCGACCGACTCCGGTTCGCCGGGGTGAAGCTCTTCGCCGACGGCTCGTACGGGGGCGGGACCGCCGCGATGCGGACGGGCGAGGGCATCCTCCGACTGGTTCCCGAGCGGGACCGGCGACTCGCCCGGACCGCGCTCGACCTCGGGGGCGGGTTGGCCCTGCACGCCATCGGCGACGCGGCCATCGACGCCGCCCTCGACCTACTGGACGACCTCACCGACGACGGGGCCGACCCCGCCCGCCTGCGGCTGGAGCATGCCTCCACCACCCCCGACGACCTCGTCGACCGGATCGCCGCCTCGGGCATCGGGGTGGCGATCCAGCCGGCCTTCGTGGGCTCCGAGCGCTCCTGGCTGGGCGAGGCCCTCGGACCCCGGGCGGCAGATGCCCACCGGTTCGGGTCGCTCCACCGCGCCGGCGCCCGCCTCGGCGGCAGCTCGGATTCGCCGGTCGAACCACCCTCGCCGCTGTGGGGCATGCGATGGGCCCGCAACCGGGGCGGTTTCCTCCCCGACGAGGCGGTCGACGCCGCCACCGCCCTCGGGTGGTGGACCGCCGGCGCACACGACCTGTTGGTCCTGCCGCCGCCATTGGCTCCCGGCTCACCCGCCGACCTCACCGTGCTCGGCGCCGACCCCCTGGTCGTGCCGGCGGCCGACCTGCCCGACGTGCCCGTCGTGGCGGTCTGGCAGGACGGCGTCCCGGCAGCCTGATGTACGACCGGACCTACTACGAGGCCCTGCGGCCCCACACGGGCTTGGCACGCCTCGTCGACGAGGCCCGCGACGCGCTGGTGGCCCGCATCGTCCGGCGGGCGGTGCCGAGTGGTCGGGTGCTCGACGTCGGGTGCGGGCGCGGCGACCTGTTGGCCCGACTCGCCGGTTCTCACGACGTGGCCGGCATCGAGATCTCCGAGGCGGGGCTGCGACTCGCCCACGACCGACTGCCCGACGCCACCCTGGCGGCGGGCGACATCGAGGACGGCTGCCCGGTCCCCGGCCCGTTCGACGCGGTGACCGCCATCAACGTCCTCGAGCACCTCGAGCGGCCCGCCGACGCCCTTGCGCACCTCGCCGCCGTCCAGCCCACGGGCGGGCTGCTCGTGGTCCACCTGCCGGTGATCGGGAACCGGGTCCAGGCCCGCCTCTACGAGCGGGGCTACGCCGACGACCCCACCCATGTGTGGCGCCCGTCGGCAGCCGAGGCGAGGGCGACGATCGAGACCGCCGGGTACCGGCACCGACGCTCGACGTTCGCCCCACTGGTGCCGATGGGCCTGTGGCGCCACGTCCCGATCCACCCGGCCTGGCTGGGGGTGTTCGCGAAGCGCTCCGGCTGAGGGCGGGCCGCACCCGAACCGCGGAACCAGGAGGGAGATGGCATGCCGGGGCGGCCCTCCCTCTCTCGTTCTTGTCGGGCTGGGCCATCTGGGGGATGGCTGGGGCCGACAGGTTCACTGCGGCGGTCCCCCGCGACGCGCCGGCCATAGGCTCGCCGCATGAACCCCCATGCCTATCCGCCGGAGGGGACCGCCCATCCCTTCGAGCCGTATCGCCCGGCGGCCCCGAGCGACGACGAGGTGCTGGCCCGGGGCGAAGCGGTACTCGCGCGGTTCGACGCCCGACGATCGGTGCGCATGTTCTCCACCCGCCCCGTGCCCCGACGGGCCGTGGAACTGGCGGTCGCCGCCGCCTCGACGGCGCCGTCGGGCGCCCACCAACAGCCATGGACGTTCGTGCTCGTCGGGGACCCCACCCTGAAGGCCGCCATCCGCGAGGCGGCGGAGGCCGAGGAGCGGGAGAACTACGAGGGGGGTCGGCTGCCCGACGGGTGGCGGGAGGCGCTCGAGCCGCTGGGCACCGACTGGCGCAAGCCGTTCCTGGAGCGGGTGCCGTGGATCGTCGTGCTCTTCGAGCAGCGCTACGGGGTCGCCGACGACGGGAGCCGGGTGCACCACTACTACGTCAAGGAGTCGGTGGGGATCGCCGCCGGGCTGTTCGTGGCCGCCGTCCACGAAATGGGATTGGCGACGCTCCCACACACACCGAGCCCGATGGCGTTCCTACGCGAGGTGCTCGGGCGACCCGAGCACGAGCGCCCGTTCGCGCTCTTCCCGATCGGGTTCCCGGCCGCCGATTGTGTGGTGCCGGCGCTGGGACGCAAGCCGCTCGACGAGGTGCTGGTGGAGGTCGCGGCGACCTGATCGACCCCCTCGAACCCGGGGTCGCAGGTCGGGCGGCGGGCCTACTCTCGCCGGCCATGTTCGACTACGGCTCCGTCACCCCCGAGGCCATCACGACCATGACCGAGGAGGCCTTCGCCGAGAGCGACCGACTGCTCGCCGAGGTCGTGTCCGTCGATGGCCCCCGCACCTGGGCCGACACCGCCGAGCCGTTGCTGCAGGTCGGTCGCCTGCACGCCGCTCTCTACGGCCGGGTCCCGTTCCTCGGCGAGGCCCATCCCGACCCGGCGGTGCGCAACGCTGCCCGGGCCGCCGAGCAGCGACTGTCCCAGTGGGCCGTGGCGACCCAGTACCGGCGCGACCTCTACGAGGCATTCTCGGCGTTCGCCGCCGTCCCACCGGCGGGCCTCACCGACGAGCAACGCCGGTGGCTCGAGTTCGAGGTGCGTGACCTCCGTTTGGCCGGCCACGATCTCGACGACGAGGCCCGGACGGAGCTCGAGCGGATCAACACCCGGCTTGCCGAGCTCGCCATCGCCTTCGCCTCCAACCTGGCCGAGAACGACGACTCGGTCGACGTCCCCATCGAGCGGCTCGACGGGCTCGCCCCCGAGATCGTCGCCGGCCTCGCCGACGGCGAGGCCCCCGGCACCAAGCGCGTGACGATGGCGTACCCCGACGTCGTGCCGGCCCTGCAGACCGTGCACGACCGGGACGTGCGCCGAGACCTGTCGCTCGTCTTCAACCGCCGCTGCGTCGACGAGAACCGCCCGATCCTCGAAGAGGCGGTACGCCTGCGCCGCCGGGTCGCCGAGCTCTTCGGCCTCCCGACCTGGGCCCACCACAAGCTGGAGACCCGGATGGCCGGCACGCCCGAGCGGGTGTTCGCCTTCTGGGACGATCTCGTCCCCCCGCTCACCGAGCGGGGCCGAGAGGAGCTCGCCGTGCTCGAGGCGATGCTCGTCGCCGACGGCGGGACACCGCCCCTGATGCGCCACGACTTCGCCTACTACGACGAGTGCCTGAGACGCACCGAGTACGGCGTCGACCAGGACGAGGTGGCGGGGTTCTTCGAGTTGGAGGCCACGATGGCCGGCCTGCTGGACCTCACCGGCGAGGTCTTCGGCCTCACCTACCGGACCGTGAGCGAGGCCCCCGCGTGGCACCCCGACGTGACCCTCTTCGAGGTTGCCGACGCCGCGGAGGGAAGGGTGCTCGGCCACTTCTACGCCGACCTCCATCCCCGCGACGGGAAGTTCTCCCACGCCGCGGCCTTCCCACTCCTCGTCGCCCACGAGGGACCCAATGGGTGGGTGACGCCGGTGACCGCGTTCTTGTGCAACTTCCCGAAGCCGTCCCCCGGTCGCCCCTCGCTGCTGCGTCACGACGACGTCGTGACGCTCTTCCACGAGTTCGGCCACGTCCTCCACATGACGCTTTCACGGGCCACGATCCCGCGCTTCTCCGGGGCCCAGACCGAGTGGGACTTCGTCGAGGCCCCGAGCCAGATCATGGAGCACTGGTGCTGGGACCCCGACGTGCTGGCCCGCTTCGCCCGCCACCACGAGACCGGCGAGCCGATCCCCACCGACCTCGTCGACCGGCTGGTGGCCGCCCGCAACGTGGACGTCGCCCTCTCGGCCCTGCGACAGATCTCCCTCGGGAAGCTCGACATGGGCCTCCACGGCGTGCCCGAGGTGCCCGATCTCGATGCCGTCGTCGCCGAGGCGGACGCCGTCGCGCTCGTGCCGAGCACCCCCGGCACCTTCCTGCCGGCGTCGTTCGGCCACCTGTTCGGCTACGACGCCGGGTACTACGGGTACCTGTGGGCGAAGGTGTTCGGCGACGACATGTACTCGGTCTTCGCCGAGCACGGGCCGACCGATCCCGAGGTGGGCGCCCGCTACCGACGGACGGTGCTGGAGCCGAACGGCACCCGGGACGCCGACGACCTCCTCCTCGCCTTCCTCGGACGAGTCCCCTCCAACGAGGCGTTCCTCGCCCAGCTCGGCATCGGAGGCGAGTGACCGATGCGGGTGGAGGTGTGGTTCGACTACCTCTGCCCGTGGTGCTACCTGGCCCAGGACCGCGCCGACCACCTCGCCGAGGCACATGGTGCCGAGGTCGTGTGGTGCCCGTTCGAGCTGCACCCCGAGATCCCGCCCGGGGGGACCGAGGCGCTGTCGGGCCGTCCGGGCACCGCCGACGTGATCCGGGAGCTGGCCGCCGAGGCGGGCCTGCCCCTGCGGTCCCGCCGTCGCTCCAACAACACCCGGCGAGTGCTCGGCCTGTCGGCGTGGGCCGCCGACCAGCCCGAGTTCGACCGCTTCCATCGGGGCCTGTTCGCCGCCTACTGGGCCGAGGGCGCCGACCTCGAGGACGACACGACGCTCGTGGCCATCGCCACCGATGCCGGGCTCGACCCCGGGGCGGCGACGGACGCTCTCGCGTCGGACATCGGGGTGCCGCTCGTCCAGGCCTCGAAGACCCGGGCCATCGACCTCGGCATCGGCGCCACCCCCGGCTGGCACTTCGGCGACGGCGTCGTGTTCTCGGGCGTGCACCCGCGGGAGGTCATGGATCGGATCGCGGAGCGGGCACGGGACTGAGCGCACTCACCACGCGATGAAGCCCGCCGGTGGCGGGCTTCATGGGGTGGGCTCGAGGTCGGTCAGTCGCCGTCGACGAACTTGCCTCGGACCCGGGGGTAGGTGATGGGCGCGTGTTGGTTGCAGTGCTCGCGGGTGTTGTAGCGCGACAGGCGGGTTTCGCACCCGCTCTGGGCACAGACACGCTGCCCATCGACGGCGCGGGACGGACGAACGCCACCACGCAGTCGATGACCCTTCATCGTGGTGTTGACAGCCATGGTTCTCCTCGTTGTGATCGCTGTGCGACCGGCGGCGCGAGCCGCAGCAGTCGGCAGTTGGGTCCTCCGGATGCCCGTCCAGTGATCCGCTCGACCCGTCGTTCGTGATACGGAGCCACGGGGAGCGGTGGACGGTTCCCACTATGGGGATAGGAGCAATCATCGCGCGGTTGGGCCCGGCGTCCAAATCGGCGCCCGGCCCCGCACCGGCTCAGTCGTCGGCGGGGTCGAACTCCAGGGCGGCACCGTTGATGCAGTAGCGGAGCCCGGTCGGCCCCGGCCCGTCCGGGAAGACGTGACCGAGGTGGGCGCCGCAGTTGGCGCAGGTGGTCTCGGTGCGGGCCATCCCGAGCGACCGGTCCTCGTGCTCGGCGACGGCCTCGTCCTCGGCGGGGGCGGTGAAGCTGGGCCACCCGGATCCCGACTCGTACTTGGTGTCCGACTCGAACAAGGACTCGCCGCACACGACGCACCGGTAGGTGCCCGCCCGCTTCTCGTTGAGGTACGGACCGGTCCACGGTGCCTCGGTTGCGGCCTCCTGGGTGACCCGGTACTGCTCGGGCGTCAGGCGGGTGCGGAGTTCGTCGCGGTCGGTGGTCATGGTCCTGAGGCTAGGGGGTCCAGCCCCATCTCCGGGAGGGTCTCCCTCAAGCACGTCGTCCGACTGGCCGATCCATTGGGCATACCGACGGGCCCCCGCAGGGGCCCGGATCATGCATTCAGGAGATGGCCATGCCCCGTACCGCCCGCCAATCGACCGTCCAG
>JBFLKR010000199.1:0-4337 GCA_040883295.1 Acidimicrobiia bacterium | reverse complement strand
CGGCCCGAGGACGCGCCCCGCGAGCGAGAGTTCATCCACCGGGTCGGTCCCGAGAGCTCCTACTTCCGCTTCTTCCACGTCAAGACCGACCTCAGCCCCGAGGAGCTGCGCCACTTCACCACCCTCGACTACGAGGACCGCATGGCCTTCATCGCCCTCGACGGCGAGAAGATGGTGGCGGTGGGCCGCTACGACGTCCTCCACGACAAGAGCACCGAGGACACGAAGGTCGCCGAGGTGGCCTTCCTCGTCGAGGACGCCTACCAGGGCCGTGGCATCGGCGCCTACCTGCTCCAACACCTCACCGTCTACGCCCGGCTGAAGGACATCACCGAGTTCGAGGCCTTCGTCCTCGCCGACAACCGGGCGATGCTCCGCCTGTTCCGCGACTCGGGGTATCGACTCACCCGGCAGCTGGAGGAGGGCGTCTATTCGGTCGAGTTCCCGATCGAGTACTCCCTCGAGGCCCGGGAAGCCGAGTGGGAACACGAGAAACGGGGGGTCACTGCCTCGCTGATGCCGATCCTCTACCCGGCGTCGGTGGCCGTGATCGGGGCCAGTCGCGACGACCACGCCATCGGCGGTCGCCTGTTCCGCAACCTCCTGATCGAGGGGTTCCAGGGCCCGCTGTACCCGGTCCACCCGGAAGCTTCGTTCGTGCACTCCGTGAAGGCCTACCCGAGCGTCGAGGAACTGCCGGGCCCCGTCGACCTCGCCTTCGTGGTCGTGCCGGCCCCCGCCGTGCCCGAGGTCGTCGAGGCATGCGGACGTCAGGGCATCCGCGGCATCGTGGTGATCTCGGCCGGCTTCGGGGAGCTCGGGGGCGAGGGCCTCGAGGTGGAGCGACGGCTCGTGGCCACGGCGCGCCGATACGGCATGCGCCTCATCGGCCCGAATTGCATGGGCGTCCTCAACACCGACTCGGCCGTCCGCCTCGACGGCCAGTTCGGGCCGACCTACCCGCCGACCGGGACGGTGGCGATGGCGAGCCAGAGTGGGGCCCTCGGCCTTGCCCTCCTCGAGCAGTCCGCCGAACTGCACATCGGGCTCTCCACCTTCGTGTCGCTCGGCAACCGCGCCGACATCTCGCCCAACGACCTGTTGCTGTACTGGGAGGACGACCCCGCCACCGACGTCGTCGTGCTCTACGTGGAGTCGTTCGGCAACCCTCGTCGCTTCGGGCGCATCGCCCGACGGGTGAGCCGCACCAAGCCGATCGTGGCCGTGAAGGCCGGTAGCTCCACCGTCGGGGCGCGGGCCGCCGCCAGCCACACCGGCTCCCTCGCCGGGCTCGACGTGGCGGTCGACGCCCTGTTCCGCCAAGCCGGCGTCATCCGAAGCCGCACGCTCCACGAACTCTTCGATGTCACCGCGCTGCTCGCCAGCCAACCCCTCCCCCGCGGCCGTCGGGTGGCCGTGCTGTCGAACGCCGGCGGCCCGGCGATCCTGGCCGTCGACGCCCTCGAGGGCCTCGACCTCCACCTGCCGGAGCTCTCGGCCGACCTCCAGGCTCGCCTCGGGGAGTTCCTCCCCCCGACCGCCGGGACCGCCAACCCGGTCGACATGATCGCCTCGGCAGGCGCCGACCAGTACCGGGGCTGCCTGTCCCTGCTGCTCGAGAGCGACGAGGTCGACGCCGTCATCGTGATCTTCACCCCCACCGATCGGGAGGGTCGCCACGGCGTGGCCACCGCCATCGGCGAGGCGATCGAGGCGAACCCGTCCGAGAAGCCGGTCCTCGGTGTGTTCATGGGCTCCACCCCGAACACGGCCGATCTCACCGGCGGCACGGTCCGGGTGCCGCTGTACACGTTCCCCGAATCGGCGGCCCACGCCTTGGCGGCAGCGGTTCGGTACCACGAGTGGCGCAGCCGGCCCGAGGGCGAATACGTGCGCCACGACGACGTCGACCGAGCCGCCGCCGAGTCGATCGTCCGCCGGGCGCTCGCCTCGATGGGTCCCGACGGGGGCTGGCTCGGCTCGGCCGACCTGGAGCGGCTCCTCGGGCTCTACGGCATCCCGACGGCCGGTGACGTCGTCGTCACCTCCGCCGACGAGGCCGTGGCGGCCGCCGCCGGCCTCGACGGACCCGCCGTGCTCAAGGTGGTGGCGCCGGGGGTCCACAAATCCGACGTGGGCGGTGTCGTACTCGGTGTCGAGGGAGACGACGCCGTGGCCGAGGCGTTCGACCGGGTCATCGCCTCGGTCCCAGACGCCGACGCCGCCATCGTGCAACGCCACGTCCCCGACGGCCACGAGGTCATCGTCGGCATGACGGAGGACCCCCAGTTCGGGCCGCTCATCGTGTTCGGCCTCGGCGGCATCTTCGTCGAACTGATGCAGGACGTGTCGTTCCGGATCAACCCCCTCACCGACCTCGACGCCGCAGAGATGGTGTCCGAGGTGAAGGCCCATCGGCTCCTCACCGGCTACCGGGGAGGCGCCGGCGGCGACCTCGAGGCCCTGCAGGACCTCCTGCTGCGGGTGTCGTCGCTCGTCGAGCACCACCCGGAGATCGCCGAGATCGACCTCAACCCGGTGAAGGTCCGGCCGCCGGGCGAGGGCGCCGTCGTGGTAGATGCCCGGCTGCGCCTCCAGCGGGTCCCCGGCTTCCTCAGCCCAAGCCGGAAGGACGTGCCGGGGCGCATGCTCTGACCTCCGGCCGCGTAGCATCGACCCACGCGAGGTGCTGGACCGCGCCAGCGGCTCCCGGCACGAGGAGGTGGCGCGATGTCCGCCGAGAAGGTGCGGGGATTCCTGTTGGAGCACGGCGTCGAGTACTCGACCGATGAGCACCGGCTGACGTACACGACCAGCGAGACCGCCGAGGCCGGGCATGTACCCGGCAAGGACATGGCCAAGGTCGTGATGCTCGTGGCCGACGCCAGACTCGTGATGGCCGTGGTACCGGGCAACGAGCGGGTCGACCTCGACAAGGCGCAGGCAGTGCTCGGGGCGTCGGAGGTACGACTCGCCGAGGAGGCCGAGTTCTCACCGTCGTTCCCCGACTGCGAGGTCGGCGCCGAACCACCGTTCGGGCCGATCTACGACGTGCCGATGGTGGTCGACCACGGCTTCGATGGCCCGTCGATCACGTTCGACGCCGGGACCCACACTGACACGATGACGATGTCCCTCGAGGACTACCTGCGGGTCACCAGCCCGAAACGAGGCGACCTCACCGTCTAGGGACCCGTCCCCTCCCCAAGCTTGGGGACACCATGCGAAGGAGGTCGGCGATGCGCCGATCCAGACACCCGGGGGCCGGCTGGGCCGGTCTCCTCGTCGTGCTCCTGATGGCCGGGGCTTGCGGCGGGGACGGTGAGACCACGACCACGACGTCACCCGACGCCGGTACGACCACCACGACGACGGCACCGACGACCACATCTGAGGCCACGACCACGACCACGACCACGACCACCACCACCACGACCACGGTGCCCGAGACCGAATCAGCCGCCGTCTACCTCCTGCTGGAGGAACTCGACCCAGACGCCGCGGGCCCCTTCCTCGTACCCGTGCACCGGGAGGTGTCAGGAGATCCACTCACGGGCGTCGCCGATGCGCTGTTCGCCGGGCCGTCCGAGGACGAGGTGGCCGGGACCCCGACCATCTCCACGGCGATCCCAGCCGGCACGACACTGCTCGGGGTCTCCGTCGACGGCGACGGCGTGGCAACCATCGACCTGAGCGACGAATTCGACGACGGCGGCGGGTCGGCGACGATGTTCGCCCGCCTGGCGCAGGTCGTGTTCACGATGACCCGACTGGACGGCGTCGATGCCGTGGCATTCGCCATCGAGGGCGAGCCGGTGACGGTCTTCTCGTCGGAGGGCATCGAGCTCGATGGCCCCCAGACCAGGGAGCAGTACACCGACTGGCTGCCGGCCGTTTTCGTCGACGAGCCCGCCTGGGGTGAGCCCGTCACGAGCCCGGTGGCCGTGTCCGGTCTGAGCAACGTCTTCGAGGCGGTGTCCCAGATCATGTTGACCGACGACGACGGCCTGCCCCTGTTCGAGGAGACCGTGATGGCCACCTGCGGGACGGGCTGCTGGGGCGAGTGGTCCGTCGACATCCCCTACGACGTCGATCGGGAGCAGGTCGGCGCGCTCATCGTCTGGACGAACTCGGCCAGGGACGGGTCGCGAATCGACGTACGGGAGCAGCCGGTGCTGCTGCGATGAGACCGACCGGCAGCGACCGACCTACCTGACGACCTCGGGCAGGGGTTCGACCTCGACCACCTCGACGGAGCCGGTCTCGAGGGCCGTCTGCCACGACCCGATCCGGAAGGCGTGGGTCGGGGCGAGGGCATCCCGAGGGCGTAGGTACAT
>JBFLKR010000198.1:0-3404 GCA_040883295.1 Acidimicrobiia bacterium | reverse complement strand
TCGTGGTCGCGGATGGTGCGGTCGGCGTCGCCGGGGTGCCGGACACGGCCCTCACCTGGGGCGAGCTCGCCCGGATCGCCGCCGACCCCACCAACCTGCCGGAGGGCGAGGACCCGGGCTTGGCGTTCGAGGGGTTGTTCGACCAGGAGCTCGCCACCTACCCCTTCGGCGCCCACGTGTCGGTCATCGAGGTCGACACGGAGACCGGCTCGATCACCGTCCGCCGCCACGTGGCGGTCGATGATTGCGGCCGCATCTTCAACCGACTCCTCGTCGACGGCCAGGTGCACGGCGGGGTGGCGCAGGGCTACGGCCAGGCGCTGTGGGAGCACGCCCGCTACGACGAATGGGCCAACCCGCTGTCGGGCAACCTCACCACGTACCTCATCCCCACGGCCTCGACCCTGCCGGCCTTCGAGGTGGACCACACCGAGACCCCCTCGGTGGTGAACCCCCTCGGCGCCAAGGGCATCGGCGAGTCGGGCACGATCGGCTCGACGGCGGCGGTCTGGAACGCGGTCAACGACGCCCTCCGCCCCTTCGGCGTGCGCCATCTCGACATGCCCGCCACCCCCGACCGAGTGTGGGGCGCGCTGCAGGGGACCGATCACGCGTAGGGGCGGGAGATCCTCCCGCCAGGGGGGATGGGCCCCACCGCCGCAGGCGGTGGGAGGGGGGCGGGGGAACGCCTCCGGCATGCCATGACTCGCGTCCTCCTGGTCACCAATGACTGGCCGCCCGACGTCGGGGGTATCCAGACGTACCTCGCAGGGCTCGTGGCCCGCACCCGCCACGACGTGACGGTGTTGGCGCCGCGTCGGGCCGGCACGCCGCCGACGCCGGGCGTCGTGCGCCACCCCCACCTCCGCTTCCTCGGGCCCGCCCGTCCGGTGCGCGAGTGGATCGTGTCTGAGGCCGAGCGCGCCGGGGCCGACGTGATCTGGTTCGGAGCCCCGCACCCACCGGCGTTGACGGCACCGGCCGTCGGCGCCGCCGCCGCGCTCCCATGGGTCGTCCAGGCCCACGGCGCCGAGGTCTCGGTGGCCGACACCCTGCCCTGGATCCGGGGCCGGCTCCGCCGGAGCCTCGCCGGCGCCGCCGAGGTGCTGGCCGTGAGCCGGTTCACCGCCGATCTCGTCGATCGGGTGGCGGGACGCCCCGCCGTGGCGCTCGGCGTCGGTGTCGACGTCGAGCGTTTCACGCCCGGCCCACCGCCGGATCGGTTCACCGTCCTGTGCGTTGGTCGTCTCGTCCGGCGCAAGGGCCAGGACCGGGTCATCGGGGCCGTCGCCCGCCTCCGCGACGGCGGGCTGGCCTCGGCCGAGGCGGTGCTCGTCGGCACCGGGCCCGACGCCGGTCGCCTGCGGCGGCTCGCCGCGGAGCTCGAGGTCCCCACGGCCTTCGTGGTGGCATCCGAGGAGGACCTGCCGGGTTGGTACCGCACCGCGTCGGCGTTCGCCATGCCCGTGCGCGACCGATGGTTCGGCCGGGAGCCGGAGGGCCTCGGCATCGTCTACCTGGAGGCGGCGGCCTCCGGGCTGCCCGTCATCGTCGGGCCGTCCGGCGGAGCCCCGGAGACGGTCGTGCCCGGTCGGACCGGTTTCGTGGCGGGCGACGTCCGAACCCTCGCCCGCCAGCTGGCCTGGCTGGCCGAGCACCGGGACGAGGCGGCGGCGATGGGGGCGGCCGGTCGGGCGTTCGTCACCGAGCGGTACGGATGGCCAGCCGTGATGGACCGGTTCGACGAGGCCATCGAGCGAGCCGCCGCCCGGCCCACCTGATTCGTTCCTGTCGGCCCCAGCCGTCTCCTGGATGGCCCAGCCCGACAGGAACGTCCCGAGGCACCTCAGCGATCGTTCCTGTCGGGCTCAGCCGTCTCACGGATGGGCCAGCCCGACAAGAACGGGTGCGGGGAGGACCATTCACGCCACGTTCATCGGCCCGCCTCGCGAAATCCTTGCTTGCCGCGCGCGCCGTTGGTTGGATGGCCGGGTGACAACCCATCGAGGAGTGGCGTGAAGAAGACGTACGTCCTGGACACCTGTGTCCTGCTGGCCGACCCGCACGCCCCCCTCAAGTTCGACGAGCACCACGTGGTCCTCCCGCTCATCGTCGTCGAGGAGCTCGACCACAAGAAGACCCGGATGGACGAGGTCGGTGCCAACGCCCGCTCCGCCCTCCGCCTGCTCGAGTCGCTTGGGGCGTCGGAGCCCGGCGGCCTCGCCGCTCCGACCGACCTGCCCAGTGGCGGCGACCTGCGCATCGAGCTCAACCACGTCCACTCGCCCCGTCTGCCCCAGATCCTCGACTCGGCGAAACCCGACAATCGGATCCTCGCCACCTGTCTGAACCTCACCGACGCCGGCACCAGCACGGTGTTGGTGACCAAGGACACCGCCCTGCGCATCAAGGGCGCCCAGCTCGGGGTCGGGGTCGAGGACTACCGGGCCGACACCGCCCAGGTCGACGAGCTGTACTCGGGCGTCGTCGAGGTCGACGTCGACGCCACCACCATCGACCGGCTCTTCGCCGAGGGAAAGCTCGCCCTCGATGGGGTGGAGGCCCTGCGCAACCAGTTCATCGTGTTGCGCAACGGCCCCAGCCAGTCGGCGATGGGCCGGGTGGTCGGCACCGGCCCGGTGGTCGTCGAGCGAGTGACGGCCGGCCGGCAGGTGTTCGGCATCGAGCCGAAGAACATTCGGCAGGTGTTCGCCATCGACCTCCTGACCGATCCCGACGTGCCGGCCGTCTCACTGATGGGCATGGCCGGCGCCGGGAAGACCTTCCTGGCCCTGGCTGCCGGGCTCGAGCAGGTCGTCGAACAGCGCCGCTACCGGCGGGTGTCGGTGTATCGGCCGCTCGTGGCGGTCGGTCGCCAGGAGGTGGGCTACCTGCCCGGCGACCTCGACGAGAAGCTCTCACCCTGGATGGCGGCGGTGCACGACAACCTCCACGCCCTGTTCGGTGACCTGCCACCCGACGAGGGCCGGATGGTCGTCGACGACCTCATCGGGCGCGGTGAAGTGGAGATGAGCTCGGTGACCTACCTGCGTGGCCGCTCGATCACCGGCGAATTCGTCATCATCGACGAGGCCCAGAACCTCGAGCTGTCGACGCTGAAGGTGATCCTCACCCGGATGTCGAAGGACTCGAAGGTGGTCCTCTGCGGCGATCTCAGCCAGGTCGACAACCCCTACATCTCGCCCTACGGCGGGATGGCGGCACTGATCGAGAAGTTCAAGGGCACCGACCTGTTCGGGCACGTGACGCTCGAGCGCAGCCTGCGCAGCCCCCTCGCCGAAGCGGCGGCCACCCGCCTCTGACCCCGGGCCCGGAGGCCAGACTGGGCCCGGTCCCGACAGGGGAGTTGCCGTGCCACCGATCGTTCGCACCCTCGCCGCCGA
>JBFLKR010000023.1:0-2671 GCA_040883295.1 Acidimicrobiia bacterium | reverse complement strand
TGCCAGGCGCGGCGCCGACGGGCGGGGTCGGCGACCGGGCCGACGTCGAGGCGGTAGCGGTAGGCCCGCGAAACGGCGTCGAACCGGGCGTTGAAGCCGTCGGGGGCCGGGGCCACCCGCCAGATGGCAACGTCGGCGGGGAGGAGCCGGCGAAGCGACCGCTGGAGGCGGTCCAGGTCGGGCGCCTCTGGGAACTCGACGGAGACGACCTGGTGTCGGGCGTGGACACCGGCATCGGTGCGGCCGGCCACGACGGTGTCGACGGATCGGCCGAGGACGGTGGTGAGGGCTGCCTCGAGTTCCCCCTGGACGGTGCGGAGGTCGGGCTGGCGGGCCCAGCCATGAAAGTCGGTGCCGTCGTAGGCGAGGTCGAGACGGACCGTGGTCACAGGAGGATGGTGGTGATGACCCACCAGCCGAGCACGGCCAAACCGGCCGCGAGGTAACGCCGATCCGGGGCCACGTCGTAGGCGACGTCGGCGACCCGGGCGAGGCCCGCCGCGAACCAAACCATCCCGGCGAGGCGCAGCAGCAGCTCGAAGAGGCTGAGGACCCCGTCGAAGGGGTTGGCGAGGATCGGCCCGAGCACGGCGACGAAGACGATGGGGACATAGGCGTAGCCCGCGAGGGCCACCCCGGCCTGGAAGCGTCCGAACCCGCCAAAGATCCGGGTCGAGAGCAGGTGGAGGATGCCGGCGGCGACGAGCCAGCCGATCAGGTAGCCGATCACCTGGGAGAGGACGAGTTGGGTCGCGCCGAGTGCGGAGACCCACCCTCGCAGGAGACCGACGACGCCGGGCACGACGCCGATGACGGCGACGATGAGGACCGCGTCGGCGGTGGCGGCCGAGTCGAAGAGGAGCGAGGAGTAGAGATCGCGATCGATGCGGAGGGCTCGACCGACGTTGCGAGCGATGCGCTGCATGGCGGGCAAGGGTAACCGGGCCCCATGAGTGTGGACATGGCGGGTCCGGGCCCTAGCCTGCCCGCGCGTGACATCCCGCCGCTACCTGTCGTTCTCCCGCGCCGAGTGGTCACGGCTGCGGGCCTCCACGCCGATGACCCTGTCGGGCGACGACATCGACGGGCTGCGGGGCATCAACGAGCAGCTGTCGATCGCCGACGTCGAAGAGGTGTACCTACCGCTCTCCCGGCTGCTGAACCTCTACGTGTCGGCATCCCAGGGCCTCTACCGGGTCACCGACACGTTCTTGGGCAAGCCGGTCGAGAAGGTGCCCTACGTGGTGGCGGTGGCCGGGTCGGTGGCGGTCGGCAAGTCCACGTCGTCGCGCATCCTCACCGAGCTCCTGCGGCGGTGGCCGGACCATCCGCGGGTCGCGCTGGTGCCCACCGACGGGTTCCTCCGTCCCAACGACGAGCTGGCCTCCCGGGGGCTCATGGACCGCAAGGGCTTCCCCGAGTCCTACGACACCCGGGGGCTGCTCCGCTTCCTCGAGGAGTTGAAGTCGGGGGAGCCGGCGGTGCAGGCACCCATCTACTCGCACCACGCCTACGACATCGTGCCCGGGGAGACCCGGGTGGTCGAGGAGGCCGACATCGTGGTGATCGAGGGGCTCAACGTCCTCCAACCGGGGCCCGAGCTGATGGTCTCGGACTTCATCGACTTCGGCGTGTACGTCGATGCCGAACCCGCCCACGTGCGCCGGTGGTACATCGACCGATTCCTGACCCTGCGGGACTCGGCCTTCCGGGACCCAACCGCCTACTTCCACAAGTACGCCGACCTCACCGACGACGAGGCCCGGGCGACGGCCGAGATGATCTGGGACACGATCAACGGCCCGAACCTGGCCCAGAACATCGCCCCCACCCGCGAGCGGGCCGACCTCATCCTCCGCAAGGGCCCCGACCACCGGGTCGAGGGCGTGAGCCTCCGCCGCATCTAGCGGCAAACCCAGGGTTCGGTGACTCGCCATGCGGGCAACCCAGGGTTCGGTGACTCGCTGGCGCGCCACCAGGCCCTGAGAACGCTCCTACGATCGCCGATGTGGACTTGGTCGACCTCATCACCCGGCACACCCCCGTCGATGGCGACGAGGCCGCCCACCTCGTTGCCATTCGGAGCCTCGTGGTGTCGGCGTGCGCCGACGCCCGCAGGCGCACCCACTACGACCCGGGCCATCTCACCGCTTCGGCCTTCGTCCTGACGCCGGCCCGGTCCCGGGTACTCCTGGTGCACCACGCCAAGCTCGGGATCTGGGTGCAGCCGGGCGGTCACCTCGAACCGGAGGATGAGTCCGCGGAGGCGGCAGCTCGACGCGAGGTCGAAGAGGAGGCCGGGCTCACGGGCCTTGCGTCCCTCGGTCTCCTCGACGTGGACGTCCACGACATCCCGGCTCGTGGCGACGAACCGGCCCACCTCCATCACGACCTGCGATTCGGGTTCGTCGCCCCATCCAGCGCGGTGACGATCGGGGACGGCGTCACCGAGGCGCGTTGGGTGTCGCTCGACGACCTCGGGGGGCTGCCGGTCGACCCGGGCGTCCGTCGGGCCGCAGCCAAGCTTCGTTCTGCGGGCTCAGCGACGCGCTGACGCGCCACCGAACCCTGGGTTGCCCGCGAGGCGCGCCACCGAACCCTGGGTTCGGCCCGACGTGCGGGGGCCCCGGCGTCCGTGCTCGCCGGGGCCCCGAGGAGACGGGCGGCGCCG
>JBFLKR010000197.1:0-11826 GCA_040883295.1 Acidimicrobiia bacterium | reverse complement strand
GGCGAGGATCGACGCGTGGATCTCCTCCCTGACGGCCTCCCAGTCGCCCACCCGATCGGCGGCGTCGAGGCGGTCGGCGAGGTCGATGGCACGGTCGAGCGCCACCCAGCACATGACCTTGGAGTACACGTGGTGGCGTGGGTCACCGCGGATCTCCCAGATGCCGTCGTCGGGATCCGACCAGACCCGGGCGGCCACGTCGGCCAGCCCGGTGAGGAGTCGGCACTCGGCGGGCTCGAACTCGGGAAGCACCTCTCGGAGGCGGTGGACCGCGTCGAGCAGGGAGCCGTATACATCGAGTTGGCGCTGGTTCCAGGCCCCGTTGCCGACGCGCACGGGGCGACTGTCCCGCCAACCCGACAACCACGGCAACTCCCGTTCGTGGAGGTCGCGCTCACCCTGGATGCCGAACATGACCTGGACCTCGCGGTCCTCGGTGAACGACGACGCCGCGTTCGTGAGGTAGTCGAAGAAGTGCTCGGCCTCGTCGGGGCACGCCGCCACCCAGAGGGCGTTGAGGGTGAGACTGGCATCGCGGATCCAGGCGTAGCGGTAGTCCCAGTTGCGATCCCCACCGACCACCTCCGGTAACGACGTCGTCGCCGCGGCCACGATCGCCCCGGTCGGCTGGAACGTGAGCCCCTGCAGCACCCGGCCGCTGTGGGCAACCAGCTCGCCGTAGGGGCCCTCGTAGGCCTGGTGGTGGGATCCCCACGACGACCACGCCGCCACGGTGTCGTCGAGCCGTTCGAAGACGGCGTCGGTGTCGAAGTGGTCCGGCGGGGGCTCCCAGCTGTGGGCGGACGAGACGGCGATGCCCGCCCGCTCCCCCGCCTCCAGCCGGAGACGTCCGGAGGCGGTTCGGTCATCGATAGCCAGGTCGAAGGGCGCCGAGAGCCGCAGGGCCGTGGCCCCACCTCGGGCGTACACGCCGCCGTCGATCGGTTCGACGATCGGGAAGGTCAGGCCGTACTCGTGGCGGGGCGCGAACTCGAGGTCGACGTCGACGTGGCCACTG
This sequence comes from Acidimicrobiia bacterium, assembly GCA_040883295.1. Classification (GTDB taxonomy): domain Bacteria; phylum Actinomycetota; class Acidimicrobiia; order Spongiisociales; family JAENVV01; genus JAHEFX01. The sequence goes on along the minus strand of JBFLKR010000197.1, from coordinate 10,808 downwards.
GTGCAGCGGACGCCCCGCACGAGCACGTGCGGGGAGCCGAGCCCGAGGTCGTGGTGGCGGGCTCCCTCGCCCATGAGGAGCGCGTCGGTGACCTCGACCTTGCCGGTCGACGTCGTGAAGGTGGTCGTGAGGACGAGCGACTGGTCCTCGTACCGGCGCTCCACCGACTCGACGGCGTCGGGGGTGAGGGCGAGGTGTCCGGCGTCGACGTCGAGCAGCCGGGCGAAGACGGAATCGCCGTCGAAGCGGGGCAGGCACCACCACTCGACGGTGCCGTCCCGGTTCACGAGGGCAGCGGTGTGGCAGTCGGAGAGGAACCCGAGGTCCTCGATCGGGTGGTGGCTCACGACGCCATTGTGCGCAGGACGACCGGACTGTCGCGCCGCCTCGGCAGGCACGATGGTCAGCCGGTCGACACCCCGGACCAGCGCTCGACCTCGGTCGGCAGGTCGAGGCGCTCGACGACCGCCTGGTGCTCGTACTCGCCCCAGGCGGCGCGGGGCAGGAGCCACATGACCTCGAACTCGTTGCCGTCGGGATCGACGCCGTAGAGGGACTTCGTGGCGCCATGGGACGATTCGCCGGTGAGGGCGCCGGCGGCGGCAAGCCGCGACCGAGCGTCGACGAGGTCGTCGATGGTGTCCACCTGCCAAGCGAGGTGGTAGAGGCCCACCGAACCCGGTGGGCGGGCCGCGGCACGGTCCCCCAGCCCGAACAGTCCGAGGTCGTGGTGGTTCTCCGAGCCGGGCGCCTTCAGGAACGCTGCGTTCGCCCTGGGCTCGCGGGCCACGATCTCGAAGCCGAACACGTCGACGTAGAACTCGACGGCCGGGCCGATCTCACGGACGAAGAGCACGGCGTGGTTGAGGCGGGTGATCTGCATGCCCACAGGATGCCAGCCCGATCGGTCAGGGGTCCGACAGCACCGTGCGGATCCGGCGCTCGAGCGCGGGCGGGACGACCGTGTCGGGGTCCCGCATCTCACCGAGTCGCCCGTGGGCCTCGACCAGCGCCGCGTAGAGCGGCGGGCAGGTCGGGCAGGTCTCGAGGTGGGCTTCCACCGTCGTCGCCGTCGAGGTCTCGAGGGCCCCGTCGAGGTAGTCGGACACGTGTTGGCGGGCATCCCAGCACCGCATGGGCACTCCTTCGAGTCGTCGACGGCGCTCCGCCCCGTCGGCCAGGGCACTGACCAACGCCATCCGGCCCCTACGCAACCGCTGCTTGGCGGCAGGGAGCGACACCCCGGTGGTCTCGGCGACCTGGCGCACGGTCCAGCCCTCCACGTCGTGGAGGACCACGGGCACCCGATACATGAATGGCAGTCGGACGAGCGCGTCCTCCAACTCCTCCCGGGTCTCCGTTCGGGCCGCCACCGCTGCCGGGTCGACGGTGTAGTCGTCGTCCTGCCACCGGGCCTCCACGTCGTCGACGACGACCTCACGAGCCGAGCGCCGGCCCCGATCGACGGCCAGGTTGTGGAGGATGCGCCGAAGCCAGGCATCGAGTGGCGCGTCGCCGCGGTACTGGTCCGACCGCTCCATCGCCCGGACGAAGGTGTCCTGGACGAGATCGGCGGCGAGCGCCGGGTCCCGGGTGATCCCGAGGGCGAATCGGTAGAGCATCGCCGAGTGCTCCGCGAGGCGGTCGGTCATGGCCCTCATCGGTGTCGCACCCACGTCCCGAGGGTCACGACTGCGACCACGGCACCGATGGCGACCAGCGGCCAGACGGGACCGGCGACCAACCCGATCGCCACGAGAGCCCCTCCGGCGGACAGGCGCAACGCGAGATCGGTGCGGCCGATCCCCGATGGGCGCCTACCGGACTCGACCCCGACGAACAGCTCCTCGAGCTCGGCGGCGCTCCTGCGGCCGGCATGGCGGAAGACCTCCTCGTCGTCGCGGAAGCCGACCAGGGTCGGGGTGCCGAGCACACCCCGTTCCCGGGCCCAGGTCGCGTCGGTGGATACGTCGACGACCACGAGGTCCACCCTCGGGTGCGCCGCAGCGACGGCATCGAGGTCCGCCTGCATGGCGCGGCAGTCGGCGCATGTCGGGGACCACACCTCGACGATCGTCGGGCGGGTGGCATCGTTCGACTCGCTCGTCGGTCCCATGGGCACTCCTGCCGCGAGCCCGCCCGGCCGGGACCGCTGGCGGCGCCTGGCCGGGCGGACGCGGGCTCAGCTTGCGTCGGCAGTCACCTTGTTGGTGCGGACCCCGAACAGGGCATAGAGGGGACACCAGCCGAAGAGTCCGGTGATCAGGGGGACGAAACCGACGATGCCCAGGACGGTGCCCCACGTGCCGGTGACGACCCCACCCCACCCGAGCCAGAGGAGGACGATGCCGAGGACGATGCGAGCGATGCGGTCCCAGCCTGCCTCGTTGACGAATCCCATGATGTGCTCCCTTCCGGGTTGCTTCCGTGTACGACCCAAAGACGAACGACGAGGACCGATGGATACAGGATTTCTCCGCGGGACCCTCAGCCTCCCTCCCACCACGCCAGCACCCGGCGCCCGAACAAGGTGAGCCACTTCGACGGCTCGCCGACCGGCACGTCGACCTCGAACCAGACCCGACCGGGGAACCGATGGCCCTGGAGCCAGGTGCCGTCGGGCCGTCGCTGCTCGCGGATGTGCTCGATGGCATCGGCCGCACGGGGGTCGGGATCGGTGCCGTCGACGGCCGCCGACTGGCGGAGGTACTCGGCGGCGTTGAGGACCGAGTAGACCCAGCGGAACGGGTGGGAGAAGCGAAAGGCCCAATCGGCCACCGGCTCGCCCGTAGCCAGACGCCGGTACAGGCCCCGCTCGAGGAGGTACTCCTCGCCGGGGCGACGGATCTCGCGGGTCGACTCGCCGGTGAACGCCTCATAGGCGACCAGGCCCTTCAGCGAGTTGAGGGTCGAATGGAACGACGAACGGGTCGCTCCCTCGACCCAGTCACAGTTCCAGCCACCGTCGGCCAGGCGGTGGTCGCCGAACCAATCGACGAGCCCGGCAACGTCGGCGCCCAGCCAGGCGCCGTTGGCGACGGTGTACCCGTTGATGCAGCAGTCGACCTCGCCGTGCCAGTAGGGGAGGTCGTCGTACTCCCATCGGCTGTGGGCGGCTAGTCGGTGGGCCGTGTCGCCGAGCACCGAGGCGTCGATCCCCCACTCCCGCAGGGCGTTCAGCGACCAGGTGGTGGCCGTCCATGGCTGGCCTTGCGACTCCATGTCCTCGAATCGGAAGTCGCCGGGGAAGTAGGCGCCACCGGCCCACTGCCCGTCGGGGTCCTGGTGGGCGAGGAGTCGGGCGCCGAACCCCTCGGTGGCGACCCGGGACCGGGTCGCCTGCCACACCTCCGGCGGGGCGCCGAGGAGATCCCGCTCGACCTGCCACCGCAGCGCCGGATCCGAGTCGAGGAGCCACTGGTCGGAACCGACGTCCATGGGTGGACGCTACCTGGGCCCGGCCGGGCCTAGCGTGCGCCCCACCCACTCCCGAGGGAGCCCATGCCGCCCGATGCCGACGACGCCGGCGCCCACCTCCACCGGCGGGCGCTCGCGCTCGAATGGGGCACGATTGGCTGGAACGTCGGCGAGGCGGTGCTCACCATCTGGCTCGGCTCCGTCGCCGGGTCGCTGGCGCTGATCGGCTTCGGGACCGTGTCGATCGTGGAGGTCTTCGCCTCCGGGGTGGTCGTGTGGCACCTGCGCACCGGCGGGCGCTCCGACCACGCCGTGCGGACCGCCCGGGCGCTGCGCCTCATCTCGGTGGCCTTCGTGCTCCTGGCGGTCGGGATCGCAGTGGCCGCCGGCAACGACCTCATCTCGGGGCGCAGGGCGGACCCGTCCCCGTGGGGGATCGCCTACCTGGCGGTGACGGCGGTGATCATGTTCGGCCTCGCCTGGGCGAAGCGACGCACGGCTACGGGACTCGGGTCGGAGCCCCTCGCATCGGAGGCGACCGTCACGTTCATCGACGGCGTCCTCTCGGTGTCCACCCTCGTCGGGCTCGGCCTCAACGCCTGGTTTGGGCTGTGGTGGGCCGACCCGTTGGCGGGCCTGGTCGTGGCGATCGCCGCCCTCAACGAGGCCCGGGAGACCCGAGAGGAGGCCGGCGAACTCGCCTGAGGCCTACTCGTCGACGGCGTCGTGGACCTTGTCGGCCGCCTTGTCGGCGGCGGACTTCACCTCGTCGGCGGCCGCGCGCGTGGCGTTGGCGGCCTTGTCGGCGGCGCTCTTGGTGGCATCGGCCGCTTCGTCGGCCGCCTCGGTCGCCGCCTCCTCGACCTGCTCGACCACCTCATCGATCTTGTCGGCGGCGTCCGTGGCGAGCTTGCCGGCCGCGTCGAGACGCTCGATCACCTTGTCGGCGATCTCCTCGGCGCGCTCGGCGCCCACGCGGGGCTCGGTCCGCTCGATGATCTTCGAGCGCGCCGCTTCGCGGTCCATGCCGGTCAGGTAGTCGGCGATGGCCCTACGACGGATGACGGCCGCGATCGCTGCGGCGATGACGGCGAAGCCTACGAGGCTGAGAAAACGGTTCATGGGGACTCCGGTTGCGTGCGTTCGACTCTATCGGGGGCAGGGGTCACCCACGCAAATCCCGGCGCTGGAAGGCCGGGACCGCCAGGGCCACCCCAAGGGCGAACACCGCCAGCAGAACCGCGGCGCCACCCCACGTCATGCCGTTGGCGAGCGGATCGCTGCCCAGGTAGTGGTGGAACGGCGACAGCCGAGACCACCCCTCGGTGTTCTCGTTGATCGAGAGGAACGCCCAGACGAAGTAGCCGACGAGGGCGAAGGCAGTCGCCCCGTACGAAGCGATCGAGGTGCGGCCGAACAAGGCTGACAAGAGCAGCGCCACCCCGCCGAACCCGAGGGCCAACAGGGTCACGAGCACCGAGGTCGCTGCGAGGCCGCCGATCGACAGGTCGACGTCGCCGAGCACCACACCGCCCCAGGTCCCGACGAAGGTCGCGAGCCCGATCACCGAGGTGAGCAGGACCATGACCATGGCCTTGGTGAGGACGATCCGGGACCGGCCGAGGGGGCTCGCCAACAGCAGGCCCATCGTGTGGTCCTGCTCCTCGCCCGCCAGAGCCCGTGCTCCCATGACGATCGTGAGGATGCCGAGCACGATCGGAGCGGTGATCGAGAACACCTCGGCCTGGATGAAGCCCTCCGGGGTCGAGAAGTCGCCGCCGCCGATCATGGCGATGAGGACCTCGGGGAACTGGCCGAAGGCATCCCACGTCTCGGTGGGGATCACCGCATAGATCGGTCCCATCATGACCGCCATCAACGCCATGATCCCGGCAAGCACCAGGGTGAGCCCCTGGAAGTCCGACGCCGTCTTCGCTGCGAGGCTCGACACCCGCACCGATCCGGCGAGACGCTCCACGACGGACCCCACCAGGCGGTTGTCCCGCAGCCGATCGGTGAACGTGGTGCCAAGCCCGCGGCCGCGGAGATCGCGCCGGTTGACCCCGATGAAGCCAAGGGCGAGAAGGGCGATGCTGGCCCCACCGAGCAGGGCGGCGTGACCCCAGTCGACACCGTTGACCGACGGCTGGCTGCCGTCGAAGTAGTACCAGGGAAGTACCTGCTCCCATCCCTCGAGGCGCTCGATGAGGGGCAGCAGACCGACGCCGAGCCATCCGACCACCATGACGCCTGCACTGACTCCCGTGGCAACTCCCCCCCGGCCGGTCCAAGCCCCCACCACCAGGGCGAGGAACCCGTAGAAGAGGGTGTTGACGAACAGATGGAAGGTGAGCGCATCGACATCGAGTGCCCCTACTTCGACGGCCAGGATCGCCGGGGTGGCATACCCCATCCCCCAGATGATCAGCGTGCCGAGGGTTGTCAGTGCGAGGAGCGACGCCGCCTTGGCGGCCAGGACCCGAGAGCGACTGACGGGGTTGCCCAACAGCAATCCGAGCGTCCCGTCGCGCTCCTCGCCGGCGATCGAGGCCGAGCCCATGGCGATGGCCACACCGGCCAGCGTCAGGGACCCGATGGTGCCGTAGATGGCCCCGAAGGCGAGCGCGGCGGCGTCGGCGTCGGCAGGGATCCCCATGAGTTGCAGCCAGACCTCGGGCATGCCTTGGTAGAAGCTCGCGTCGATGTCCGCATAGACGGCCATCCCGGCGAGGAGAAAGAGCCCGATGGTGCCGGCCGCGATGAGGAACGCCGTCGCCCGGTCGGCATTGGTCTTCATGAAGACGTTGGCGAGCATCAGGCACCCACCTCGTCCTGGTAGTAGGTGAGGAAGATCTCCTCGAGGTCGGCTTCCTCGGAGGCAATGTCGACGAGCTCGTAGCGCCCGGCGGCGACGCGCAGCAAGTCGGCCATCGGGCCCTCGTAGGAGAGCACCACGTGGTGGTTGGCCACCCTGACATCACTCGCCCCGTCGATCCCCTCGAAGACCGCGGCCTCGACGGGCTCGGTGAACTCGAGCTCGACCGTGCGGATCGCCTTCGAGCGCAGATCGGCCACCCGGGACACCTCGACGAGGTTGCCCTCGCGGATGACACCGACCCGGTCGGCCACGGCTTGCACCTCCGACAGGGTGTGCGACGAGAGGAAGACGGTCCGGCCGTCGGCCGCGACCTCCCGCATGAGCTTCTGGAACTCGCGCTGCATGAGCGGGTCGAGGCCGGCGCTCGGCTCGTCCATCACCAGCAGCCGCGGCCGGCTCATGAACGCTTGGATGATGCCCACCTTCTGGCGGTTGCCCGAGGAGAGCTCCCCCACCTTCGGCGACAGGTCGGCCTTGAGCCGGGTGGCAAGCTCCTCCACGTACGACCAGTCGACGCCACCCCGAAGGTTGGCGAAGTACCGGAGCGTGTCACGGCCCGTCAGCCGGGGGTACATCGCCAGGTCCGACGGCAGGTACCCGATGTGGCGACGGATCTCGACCGCATCGTGGTGACTGTCGAGGCCGAGCAGCTCGGCCCGGCCCCGGGTGGGCCGGATGAGGTCGAGGATCGTGCGGATCATCGTCGTCTTGCCGGCGCCGTTGGGGCCCAGGAAGCCGAAGACCTCGCCGGCAGCCACCTCGAGGTCGAGGTCGTTGAGCGCCTCGACGTCGCCGTAGTGCTTGGTGAGGCCCTCGGTGCGGATGGCCGGGTCGGGGGTCATGGGGTCTCCTGTTCGGTGAATGCCTGCTGGACGCGGGCGAGGAACTCGTCCGTGAAGATGCCGGTGCCGAGGAGCTCGAGCGCCGGGCGGGCGTAGTTGGCGATGTCGGGATCGGTACCCACGTCGGGGGCGGTGAGGTCGACGCCGAGCAGTCGCTCCATGTGGCGGTGGAGCACCAGCCCGCCGAGGGACCAGAGAGTGAGGAGTCGGGCGCGGGCACGCGGATCGGCGGACGGCCGCAGGGTGCCCGCCTCGACGCCTTGCTCCAGATAGACCTCGGCGTCGGTGACGAGGTGGTCGACCAGCTCGTCCGATGCCGGGGACTCCTCCACCAGCATCCGGGCCACGTAGGCCGTGAGCGGGGCGTACTCGGCGTCACGAAGCGCCCCGAGGACGTCGAGGTCGGTGCCCTGGGTCATGGCGTCGGACTTGCGGGCGCGGATGCGCTCCACGATGTGCTCGTCGCAGGCTCTACGGAGGCCGTCCATGGAGTCGAAGTGGTGGATCACGAGGCCCGGCGAGACCCCGGCGGCCTCCGCCACGGCCCGGGCGGTCGTGCCGGCGGTGCCCTGGGCGGCGAAGACCCCGACGGCGGCGTCGCGGATGCGGGCCTTGGTCGAACGCTCGTCGGGTGGACGCTCCTCGGTTGAACGCATGTTCAGCATTCTAAACACTTGTTCAACCCTCGTCGAGGCCCGGCCCCGTTTCCGATCCCCGCTGGCCGGGTATGGGTGGTGCCAGACGGAAATCGGAGCCCCCCATGTCGGAACACCTGTCCCCGGACCGCTACTTCGACGCCCCTCGGTAGGAGCCTTCAAGGACACCAGCGCCTGGGTCGGCTTGGTCGTGCTCCTTGCGATCGGCGTGACCATCGGAGTGTTCGCCATTCGAGGTCGCCGCAACCGTCCGGGCCCCCCGAAGCCGTCGCCCCCCACGGCCCATCAGGACGACTGGGGCCGCCACCCGTGGACGCTCGCCCCGCCGACCCACTCGACGAGGCAAACCGATCTGGTCGTACGGCCGCAAGACCCAAGTCCTCGCTCGGCTAGGTCCGCATCAGCCTCGCGGGGGATGTGTTGGAAACGCCATGAGCCCAGTCATGGCACGCCGGGACGACCTCCGGTTCGGGGTCGTAGGAACGCAGGTGGCCGATTCCTGAACGCCCATTGACGCACGCCATCAGCGAGACTAATATTAGCAGCACTGATGTCGCCATGGGACGTCGAGTACACGGACGAGTTCGATGAGTGGTACCAGACTCTCACCGAAGCTGAGCAGGATGCCGTCATTGCGCGGGTTGAGCTGGTGGAGGCCCTGGGTCCCGCACTCGGCCGACCGATCGTGGACAACGTCCACCAGTCGCGACACGCCAACATGAAGGAACTCCGGGCCGAGCAGGGCGTCCGTCTGCTCTTCGCCTTCGACCCCAGACGCACGGCGATCCTGCTCATCGGCGGCGACAAGAGCCCCCACACGCCCGGCACCCCCAACTGGAACCAGTGGTACGACCACTACACGCCAATCGCCGACGACCTCTACGACACCCACCTCGCCGAGCTACGAGATGAAGGACTGATCTGATGCCCACCACCAAGAGCTTCGCCGAACTCCGCCAAGCAGCACGGAACGACCCCGAGCGCGCCCGTCGCGTCGACGCCGCCAAGCAGCGAGCGATCGACGAGATCACCTCCTTCCGGCTCGCCGAGCTCCGCAAGGCCCTCGGCGTCACCCAAGTCGAGCTGGCCGACATGATCGGAAGGTCACAATCGGCGATATCCCAGATCGAGCACGGCGAGATCGCGCTGTCGCTGGCGACACTCAAATCGATCATCCACCAACTCGGCGGCGAGGTCGAAATCACCGCCGTCTTCGACGACCGCCGAATCCTCCTCGACGCGTAGCCGAACCAACACCCACACACGTCAATGGATGGGAACCGGCGGTCCAGTGCCAGTATCCGGCTGCGGGCGACGAGCTCCGACCGCTCCGGAGGTCGCACGTCGGTCGAGCACCCCCGCAGGATTCCCCCTCATGACCGCCAGACGAACCGTCCACCAAACCGGGGGAATCTCAGCCCTACCCTGCACCAACAAGGCGCTCAACACGGCCAACCCGAGTTTCCAACCACGAATCCAACCGATCCCGCCCGCGTGGGGGTGGCGCGAAATGGAATCGCCCTAGAGCCCCATGGGTGGCGATTCGGGCACGAAACGCGAAATGGCCGAATCCGAAACGCGCCCGATCCAACTCCGGTAGGCAACCGTATCCGGAGCGAAACGCAATCGACCGAACCCGCCTGGGCCATCTTCCAGAATGTTCAGTTCGAGATGGCCGTCTCTCAACGCCTCGGCCTCGACGGCCTCGACCCGCCCCTAGCGGCCTGACCCTTCCCGCTCCTCTACCTCTCCGCTAGTTCGTCGCGCCCAATCGGGCAATCCCGACCGAACACAGGCCTCCAGTGTGCGGTCGTGGCTCGTCGGAGACCTCTGCCACTTGTAGCCTGCAAGAGGGAGGAACCCGGTGTCGCGCCAGCTTCCATTCCACCACGGCCCGCCCGCGTGGGATCGGTTGGAAACTGCAAGACGCCAGCCACGGTGCGGCCATACCGGCGTCAGTGGATGGTCGTCGGAACGCAAGTCAGCGCTTCTCGGAACGCTTGGCTCTGTCGTGATGTGTCATGCCGTGGCGTGCTGGGAGGAGCCCGACTCCCACCTTCGATATCCTTGGTCGGTGACCATCCGCGACGATCTCTTGTTGCTGCATCGCGAACGCGTCGATGCGCAACTCGAGCGGTTGTTCGAGCTGTCGGGCGCGGAAGTCACCGGGCCAGCGGGATGCGGCAAGACCTCGGCGGTGCGGGCATGGGCATCGACGACCCGACTCGCCGACGTGACCTGGTTGTCGATCCAGAAGCGGCACCGCGACTCGAAGGTCCTCACCGCCGATCTGTTCGAAGCCTTGCTACCGGCCGACGGGCAGGACCTCCGCCCCGACGGCGCCGACGCTACGGACTCGATATCGGTCCTGACAGGTTCGGTCGAGCAGGTCGGCCGTCGAGCTGTCCTGGTGATCGACGACGTCCACGAGCTCGACGACGCACCGTCGCTCGAGGTTGTTCGCAACCTGAGATCCGTCGATTGCGAGATGCTTCGAGTCGTGCTCGTCGGCAGGTGGATTCCTGCGGCAGGACTCGACGAACAGCGACGTCGAGGCGTCCTTGCGACGTGTTCCGCCGCCGACCTCCGCCTCAGCCAACAAGAGACCGCGGCGATCGTGCACGCGGCCGCCGGACGCGACGTCAGCGACACGGATGTCCACATCGTCCACCAGCAGACCGACGGCTGGGCACTCGGTGCTGCAGTGAGTGGTCTCCTGCTCAGGGACAGCACCATCTCGATGTCATCGGCCGAAGTCACACACGACGGCTACGGCTACTTCGACGAGGTCCTCGGCGATCAACTGTTCGACTCGATCGAGCCCGACATCCAGCAATTCCTGCTCGACACCTGTGTCCTCGAGGCGATCGACCCGGCGCTGTGTTGCGAGCTGACCGGGCGAACCGATTGCGAGGACGTGCTCCGTCATCTGACGCGCTCCAACATGTTCACCGAGTGGATCGGCGGACAGCGGCTCACGTTCCAGTACCACCGGGTCTTCCGGTCGTGGCTGCG
>JBFLKR010000196.1:0-4548 GCA_040883295.1 Acidimicrobiia bacterium | reverse complement strand
GACGGCGGGACACTGTGTCGCCGGCGACGACGCTGACGAGATCAATGACCTCACCTACGTGCGGTTCGAGGAGGACGCCCTCAGCGGCATCGGCGACTACGCCTCACTGCAGGACTGGTTCGACGCCGAGTGGATGGCCACCGAGACCGTCATCGCTCACCCCGAGTGGACCAACTACGGCGAGTTCCCCAACACGTACGACATCGGGGTCGTGATCCTTGCCGAGCCCTACTACCCGCCCAACGGCTTCGGGACCATCCCCGAGCTCGGCTTCCTCGAGGACCTCAGGGGCAAGGACAAGCAGGACTTCACCTCCGTGGGCTACGGCCGGCAGGGCACACTCCCGCCCTTCGAGATGAACGACTACGAGCGCTACAAGGGCGACGTCCGCCTGCTCGAGGTGAACAGCCTCCTCAGCGGCAAGGGTGGCTCCAGCGCCAAGTTCTCGAACAACCCGGGCATCGGCGGGTGCACCTGCTACGGCGAGAGCGGCGGCCCGACCTTCTACCAGGACACGAACGTCATCGTCTCGGTGACGTCGTTCGGCTGTGCGAAGAACGGCAACTGCGTCGGCAACGACTTCAACTATCGCACAGACATCCCGGCAGCGCAGGACTTCATCGAGGACGTCCTCGCCGAGTACGGCAACTGACACCACGCGATCCGATCGAGGGGGTGCCTCCGGGCGCCCCCTCGTCGCGCCTAGGGCCGCACCTCCGGCAACGCCGTCGCCGTGGCCCGGACCGTCACCGGGGACTCCTCGGGGATCAGGGCCCGCACCAGGGTCAGGTCCACGACCCGCTCACCGGTGACCACCACCGACGCGCGGTCCACGACCACCGCCACCCGATCGGGCCGGTCGACGGCGAGCACCGCCGCCGCCCGCCGCCGGGCTTCGTCCGGGACCAGCACCACGCCCTCGCCGGCCCGGAGGGCGCGCTCGTCGAGCGCGGATGCCCCGGCCACGGCGGCCGAGTCCACGAGGGCCACCAACTCGGACCGCTCCCCCAGCACCCGCCAGAGATCCACCACCACGCCACCCAACCCGAGGACGAGCACCACGAGCCCCACCAGCCACAACGTGATGGAGCCCCGGTCGTCGCTCATGGCAGGCTCCGATAGTCGTCGACCCGTTCTCGATGCGAGGCCGAGATCCGTACGGCCCCGATCTCGCCGACGAGCGGCACCACCACCGCCGGCGCCCCGACCGTGACCTCGACCTCCACGATGGCGCCGCGCACGACCGGGCAGGTCCCGCCGCAGAAGGTGACGACGGCGTCGAGGTCCCCCGCTATCGCCTTCGCCGCCGCCCGAGCCGTCGCCTCGGTGGCTGGTGACCCGTCTCCGGTGGCCACCAGACGGGCGGCCTCGGCGGCCGCCAGGCGAGCGGTCGATCGGTACTCCACGAGGGGCGGGAGCGCCGCCAGCAGCAGCACGACGGGAACCAGGAGCACGCCGACGCCGAGCGCCAACTCGACCGGCGCCGAACCTCGCGCCGACGTCATGGCTCGAGGGCGGCGGTCGCCACGCGCCGCACCGACCAGTCGGGGACGCCGGGCATCCAGGCATCGAAGACACCCGACACGGTCACCTCGACGATCCCGGCCCGGCCACGGCAGGCGACGGTCACCCGGTCGCCCATCGACCCGCCGAGCCCGTCGGCGAGCCACGCCGCCGCCTCCTCCCGACACGCCGGACCCGGATCCGACGCCACGCTGGCGGCCCGGGCGCCCTCCCGGGCGGCAACCCCCATCACGCCTTGCGCGTACCGGACGACGAGCGCGTCCGCCAGCCACACCGTCGCCAACAGGGCGAGGGCGGCGGCGACGACGAACTGGACCGAGGCCAGCCCGCCGTCGCTCAGCCGATGACCTGGGCTCGGATCCATCCGACGATGTCGACGCCGAGTTGCTGCAGCACCGCCCAGATGACGACGAGCGCGGCGATCGCCAGCGCGGCGTTGCCGAGCAACTCGGCCGTCGACAGGCCGGTCTCGTCCTCGTGGATGCGTCGCACGAGGTCAGCCATGGGTCCCTTCCTTTCCGGCCCCTCCGTCAGAGGCCTCCGAGAACGATGCGCGGCAGGGGGGCGGTGATGAACAGCAACATCACCGGGGCGAGCAGGGCGATGATCGGCACGAGCATCGCCGCCCGGCGCCGGACGGCCCGACGCCGCAGCAGCTCCCGACGGGCCCGGCGGACGTCGTCGGCGAGGGCGAACAGCGTCACGGCGAGGTCCGAGCCACGCTCCTCGGCGGTGGCGAGGGCGGCATACGTCCGCCCACAGTGCGGCTCGGCGGTGGTGGCGGCGAGGCGGGCGAAGGCATCGGCGGGCCGGGTACCGGCCCGGACCGCGGCGAGGGCGTCGGCGAGTTCGCCGACCACGACACCCTGCCCACGGGCCACGACGTCGCCGACGGCCGCCAGCACCCCGCTGCCTGCCCGGACCCGAAGAGCGAGCAGTTGGTCGACGGTGTAGACCTCCAGCCGCATCCGCTCCCGGCGGGTTTCGATGGCCTTGTCGAGCCGGGCCCGTTGACGGGTGGCACCGAACACGGCGCCCAGGGCGGCTGCCCCGCCGATGCCGGCCAGGGCCCATCCGAGCGCCCACCCGACGAGCGCCCCGGCGGCGAGGCCGACGACGAACGACCGCAACTGTCCCTGGCGGTGGGCGCCGACGCGGGCGGCGGCCGGCAGGTCGACGAAGAGGCCGGCCTGATCGATCCGGGCAGCCAGCTCCTCATCGGAGGTGGCGTCGATGAGGGCACTCAGGCCGCGTCCCAGGGCGGCGACGATCGGAGCGACGATGCCGGGGCCCGACAGGGGCTGGGCCGGGGTCACGCCGAGGAACGCCCGGGCGGCAGGGGCGTAGGGCCGCACCCGGCCGGCCAGTCGGGGCAGGGGCCGGATCACCAGCCACGCCACCGCCCCCACCGCCGGGGGGGTCGCCACCGCCACCGCCAGCACCCGGGCCGGTTCGATCATCCCCGACCCCCGACGACTCGTGGCTCCATCTCCCGGCGGGCGAGACGTCCGACGACGACGGCGCCGATCGCCGACAGACCGGCCCCGGCGGCGATCACCACCAACCCCGCCGGTGAGGCGTAGAAGTCACGGAACGGCCCCTCGCGGACACAGAGGAGCAGCAGCACCAACCACGGGAGGACGAACACCGCCCTGGCGTTGATCCGCTGCTCCAGCGACTCCGTGCGGATCTCCTCCTCGACCCGGAGGTCCTCCCCGGTGGCGTCGGCGAGGTCGGCGAGCAGCCGCGGCACGGCGCTCCCGCCCCGCTCGTGGGCGACCCGCAGCACCTCGATCACCCGGTCGGCCACGGGGTCGGCCAGCCGGGCCCGCACCACTTCGAGCGCCGGCAACACGCCGAGGGCGCGGGCGGTCGCGGGGTAGCCCGCCATCGCCTCGCGGATCGGGGGCGGGCCGGACGTGGCAAGGGCCTCGAGCGACCGCGTCAGGCTGAGACCGGCGGCGACCGACGCCGAGAGGTCCCGCAGTGCGTCCGGCCAGGCCGCCGCCGTGGCCGCCAACCGCACCGCCCGCCGCCGGGACCAGTAGAGGCCCGGCAGCAGGCCGATCGCGATCGCCGGCGGGAGCGCCACCCACACGATCCCGGTGAACCCGAGACCGAGCAGGAAGGCGACGCCGGCCGCACCGAGGCTCGCGGCCACCAACCGGCCCGGCGCGACGTCGAGACCGGCGAACCAGGGACGCCGCTCGCGGCGAGACCGGGTCCCGGCACGTCCGGGGCCGACCCAGGCCAGGCCGACGACGAGCACCAGGGCCCCGGTGGCGAGGCCGGCGATCACGCCACCACCCGCCCCTCCAGCAGGTCGGGCACGGATCGGATGCCTGCGGCCTCGAGCCGGCGGGCGAGTCGCTCCGGTGGGACGGCGCCGGTCCAGTGCAGGGGACCGTCCCCGTCTCGTCGGTAGATCGGCTCGGTGGAGAAGCCGTCGGTCAATGCCGGCACGACGGCCAGGATCTCCTCGACCCGACGATCGATGGAGCCGTCGGCGCGGTTCGACCGACCGAGGTGGACGACGAGGTCGAGGCTGGCGGCGAAGACCGAGCGGACGATCGTCTCGGTGACCTGCTCGCCGGCCATGAGGGCGGCGTTGACCAGGGCGTCGAGGGCATCCCGGGCCGAGTTGGCGTGCACGGTGCAGGCGAAGCCACACCCGGCATTGACCGCCCGCGTCAGTTCGAAGGCCTCGGCACCCCGGACCTCGCCCACCACGATCCGGTCGGGTCGCATCGCCAGCACGAGCTTGACCAGGTGGCGGAGCGTGATCTCCCCGGCCCCGTCGAGACCGGGTGGCCGGGCCTCGTAGTAGGAGCCGTGGACGAGCGGGACGTGCAGTTCGCGCACCTCCTCACAGGCCCGGATGCAGGCCGTGGGCGGGGCGGCGTCGAGCAGGGCGGAGAGCATCGTCGTCTTGCCCGCGCCTGGTTGGCCCGAGACCACGACCGAGGCGTCGGTGGCCGCCACCGCCCGCAGGAAGCCGGCGGCGTCGGGCCCCAACGCCCCGAG
>JBFLKR010000195.1:0-33979 GCA_040883295.1 Acidimicrobiia bacterium | reverse complement strand
TGGGGCTCCGGCTCGGGCTCAGGCTCCGGCTCGGACTCCGGCTCCGGCTCGGGCTCGGAGGTGGGCTCCGGCTCGGGTTCGGGGCTGGGCTCGGGCTCGGGGGTGGATTCGCCACCGCCGAACCACGCCCGCACCTCGCCGGCCATGGCCTCGTCGAGGCCCGACGAGGCGGTCTTCACCTCGGCGCCGAGTTCGCGGGCGACGTCGAGGACGTCCTTGGAGTCGACCTCGAGCTCGCGGGCCAGTTCATATATGCGTGTCTTCGCCACTACTGCTTCCTGGATGTCATTCGTCGTCGTCCTCCGCGACGTCCGCCTCGGAGGCGTCGTCGAGCGGGGCCGACAGGTCTTCTGGGGTTGACGTCGGTTCACCGGTGTCGTCGGCGGCCTCGGAGGCCGGCTCGGGGGCCTGCCCGGAGCCCGCATCGAGCGGGCTCGGGTCGATCGTCTCGGTGGACTCGACGACCGGGGCCGGGGCGGGCTCGGCGGGAATCTCCGTTGGCGGCTCATCGCCCTCGGCCGGCTCGGGAGCGGCCTCGCCGACGGCAGCGGCGGCGACGGCGGCAGGCGAGCCCGGCACCTCCTCGTCACCGGCAGGGCCCGTGCCGGCCTCGAGCACCTCTCCCACCGCCTGCTCGACAGGCTCGGGGGCGATCGGGGCGCGATCCTCGACGTCGGAGCGGATGTCGACGCGGTAGCCGGAGAGGCGGGCGGCGAGGCGGGCGTTCTGGCCCTCCTTGCCGATCGCGAGGCTCAACTGGTGCTCGGAGACGATCACCGTCGCCTGCTCCTCCTCCTCGTCGATGCGGACCTCGATGACCTTGGCGGGCCCGAGCGCCTCGGCGATGAGTCGCGTCGGATCCTCGTTCCACTGGACCACGTCGACCTTCTCACCGCGCAGTTCGTTCACGATCTGACGGACCCGGGAACCACGGGCCCCGACACAGGCGCCCTTGGCATCGACGCTGGGATCGTTGGAGGCCACGGCCAGCTTGGTGCGGTGGCCGGGCTCGCGGGCGATGGCCTTGATCTCGATCGTGCCGTCCTCGAGCTCGGGCACCTCGAGTTCGAGGAGCCGGCGCACGAAGTCGGGGTGGCTGCGGGAGACGACGATCTGGGGGCCCTTGCCCTCGCTCCGGACCTCGAGAATGAGAGCCTTGATGCGGTTGCCGCGGTCGAGGCGCTCGAAGGGGATGCGCTCGGAGCCGGGCATGACGGCCTCGGCGTCGCCGAGGTCGAGGATCGTGCGGCGGCCGTCGACCTGCTGCACGATGCCGGTCACGAGGTCGCCCTCCCGGCCCTCGTACAGCTCGAACACCTGGTCGCGCACGGCCTCCCGGATGCCCTGGTTGATGACCTGCTTGAACGTCTGGGCGGCGATCCGACCGAACTCCTCGGGCGAGATGTCGGTGTCCTCCCACTCCTCGATGACGTTGCCGTCCTCATCGAGCTCCTGGCCGAAGATGCGCAGGTCACCGGAGACGAGGTCGAGCATCACGCGAGCCTCCTCGGGGGCACCCGGGCGGCGCTTGTACGCCGCCACGAGGGCGCGGGCGACCGCGCCACTGACCGAGGCGGGGTCGAGCCCGCGCATCGCGGCGACCTCCTCGATCATGTCCTCGGTGATGCCGATCTTCATCGTGTCACTCCTTCTTGGCGCCCGGTTTCGGGCTCTTCTCCCAGACGAACACGGTCCGTGCCGACGTCACGTCGTCGTAGGGGATGGCTCGGGTGTCCTCCCCGATCACCACCTGGGCCGCGGTGTCGTCGGCCGAGAGGAGCTCGCCCTCGTGGCGACGGCTCCCGTCGATCTCCGAGCGGGTCTTCACGACGACCCGACGACCCACTGCCTTGGCCCAATGGGACGGCCTTCGCAGCTTGCGCTCCAGCCCCGGCGAGGAGACCTCGAGTCCGTAGCGGGAGGTGTCGTAGGCGGTCCCTTCGAGGAGCCGGTCGATGCCACGCGAGAGATCGGCGAGATGGTCGACGTCGACCCCATCGGGGGCATCCACGACCACTCGCAGCGACGGCGCTCCGCGGCCCCCGGCGACCTCGAGGTCATCCAACTCGAGGCCCTCGGCGCCCACGTACCGCTCGATCGATTGCCAAATCTCGTCTGCTACCTCGGCCATGCTCCACTCACGGAAAAGGCGCCGCAGCGGGCGCCTTCGTCCAAGCGTCCTGGTTTGTGCCCGACACGGTAGCAGACGACCCGACCAACCACCCCTCGGGCGGCTCTGCCGACACCCTCCCCCGGGGGGCTCAGCGGGCGGCCCGGACCCGGGCGGCAACCTCCTCGACCACGTCGGCGAGGGGCACGTCGGTGCGCTCGCCCGTGGCACGAACGGTGACCTCGGCCTGACCTCCGGCGACGCCCCGAGGGCCCACGGTCACCCGGACGGGGATGCCGACGAGCTCGGCGTCGGCGAACTTCACACCGGGGCGCTCGTCTCGGTCGTCGGAGATGACCTCGATACCGGCGGCGGCGAGCCCGTCGACCACCTCTGCGGCCGCCGCGGCCGTGGCCTCGTCGTCGGGGCGGACGATGGTGACCACCACCTCCCACGGCGCCAGGTTCATCGGCCACACGATGCCGGCCTCGTCGTGATGGACCTCGACGGCGGCGGCCAGGTTGCGCTCGACGCCGATCCCGTACGAGCCCATGATCGGCACGATTTCGCCGCCGTCGGGACCCAGGACCGCGACGTCGAAGGCCTCGGTGTACGTCCGACCGAGTTTGAAGATGTGACCGATCTCGATGGTGCGGTCGATCGACAGCGGTTCGCCGCACTCGGGGCATGGCTCGCCGGCCCGGACCTCGCGGAGGTCGAGCCAGGACGAGACCTCGATGTCCCGCTCGACGTCGACACCTCGCACGTGGTGGTCGTCGAGGTTGGCGCCGGTCGTCATGTGGCGGCGACCGCGGAGCTCGCGGTCGGCGACCACCCGCACGTGCGTGACGCCGACGGCGCCGAGGCTGCCGGGGTGGGCGCCGAGCAACTCGACGATCTCCTCGTCGTGGGCCGGACGGAGGTCGGCGGCGCCGAGGGCGTCGGCGAGCTTCTGTTCCTGGAGGTCGTGGTCGCCGCGCAGGAGCACCATGACGGGCTCGTTCCCGACGAGGTAGACCAACGTCTTGACCTGGCGGTCGGCGGGCGCACCGCCCTCGAACGCGACGAGGTCGGCGATGGTCCGCACCCCGGGGGTGGGGAACCGCTCGACCGTGGCATCGCCGGCGGGGTCGTCGGTGGCAGGGATCGTCGAGCGGGCCGTCTCGAGGTTGGCGGCGTAGCCACACGAGGCGCAAACCGCCACGAGGTCCTCTCCGGACTCGGAGCGGACCATGAACTCGACCGAGCCCGAGCCCCCCATCATCCCCACCGAGGCGTCGACCTCCAACAGGTCGAAGCCGAGTCGACCGAAGATCCGGCGATAGGCCCGTCGGTGGGCCTCGAAAGCGACGTCGAGACCCGCCTCGTCGAGGTCGAAGGAATACGAGTCCTTCATGGTGAACTCGCGGACTCGCAACAACCCGGCCTTGGGGCGGGGCTCGTCCCGGAACTTCGTCTGGAACTGGTACCAGACCTGGGGCAGCTGACGGTACGACGACAGCTCCCGGGCGACCGAGGCGAACACCTCCTCGTGCGTCATCGCCAACGCCGTGTCGGCGCCCCTGCGGTCGGTGAAGCGGAACAGCTCGTCGCCGACCGACGACCAGCGCCCGGACGCCTGCCACACCTCGGCTGGGTGCATGGCCGGCAGGAGAAACTCCTGGCCCCCGATGGCGTCCATCTCCTCGCGGATGATCCGGATGAGCTTGCGGCGGACCCGGACCGCCGGCCCGAGCAGGGTGTAGTGCCCCGCAGCGAGCTGGCGGATGTACCCGGCCCGGACGAGCAGCCGGTGGGAGGCCGCCTCCGCCTCGGCAGGGTCGTCTCGGAGGGTGGGGATGAACGCCTGGGACCAACGCATGGGGGCCGGAGGGTACCGCCTCCCCCGGACTGGCCCCCGCGCCGATGCACCACCCCCCAACCGTTCCTGTCGGCCGCAGCCATGCTCATGACGGCCCAGCCCGACAAGAACGGGCATCGGGGCCTGTTGACGTGCTTCACTCGCGGCATGCGACTCCGACAGATCTGCCTCGTCGCCGCCGATCTGCGCCCCGCGGAGACGGCGTTGCTGGACGCCCTCGGCCTCGAGGTGGCGTTCCGGGACCCGGCGATCGGCCAGTTCGGGCTCCGCCACGGCCTCTATCCCGTCGGCGACCGACTCCTCGAGATCGTCTCGCCCCGCACCGGCGACACCACCGCCGGCCGGTACCTCGAACGCCGCGGCGGCGACGCCGGCTACATGGTCATCCTCCAGACCGAGGACCTCGCCGCCGCCAGGAGCCGCGTCGAGGGCGCCGGCATCCGGATCGTG
The DNA here is from genome assembly GCA_040883295.1 of Acidimicrobiia bacterium. Classification (GTDB taxonomy): domain Bacteria; phylum Actinomycetota; class Acidimicrobiia; order Spongiisociales; family JAENVV01; genus JAHEFX01. Next base: position 29,558 of record JBFLKR010000195.1, on the reverse strand, counting down.
ACCGTGGCCGAAGGGCCGGGCGTCACCGGCCTCCACCTCCACCCCAAGGACGTCGGCGGGGCGCTCCTGTCGGTGGATCGGGCCCAACCCCCGGACTCGTGGGGTTGGGCCGGCGACGACTGGCGGTACCACGCTCGCGGCGAGGTCGTCACGGACCTCGTCGGCGCCGAGGTGGCCGCCGCCGACCCCGACTTCGTGGCGGAGCGGTGGTCGGTCGTGGCCGGTCGCCCGGCCCACGGCCGGTCCATCGCCCTCGATGACGCGACCATCTCCTTCGTTCCCGCCGACGCCCGGGGCGACGCGCTCTCGGGCATGTCGCTCGTCGCCGCCGACCGGACCCGGGCGGGCGAGTCCCTCGTGGTGTGCGGCACGCGCATCGACCTCGTGTGATGGGGGGCCGAAGAGACCCGACACCGGCTGGCCACCGCGCGGTCCGTCTGAGGTACCGAGGTGCCGACGTACTGGAGTAGCGCCGGCCGAGAGGCCGGTCAGCCGCCCTCCGCGATCTCCGTCACCCTGGCCCGCCGTTCGGCGGAGCGGTTGGCGTCGCCCTGGATCTCGATGAGTTGCTCGCGCGCCGCCGCGGCGATCTCCTCGGCATTGTCCTCGGCGGCGGCCAGTCGGGCATCCACGCCCTCCTCGACGAGCTTGCGGGCCTCGTCCAACAGGGCGTCGACCATCTCCGCCTCCGGCACGACCCGGACGACCTGGCCCTTGATGAACAGGTGTCCCTTGCCACGCCCGGCGGCGATCCCGATGTCGGCCTCGCGAGCCTCCCCCGGACCGTTGACGACACAGCCCATGACCGCCACCTGGATGGGCAGGTTCGCGGCCTCGAGCGCGGTCTGGGCCGCGTTGGCGACCTCGATGACGTCCACCTCGGCCCGCCCACACGACGGGCAGGCGATCAGGTCGAGCCCGGCGCGCTCCCGGAGCCCGAGGTACTCGAGCAAGGCCCGGCCGGCCTTCGCCTCCTCGACCGGGTCGGCGGTGAGGGAGAAGCGGATGGTGTCGCCGATCCCCTCGAGAAGCAGGGTCGAGATGCCGGCCACCGACTTGATGAGCCCGCCGGGTGGGGGCCCCGCCTCGGTCACCCCGAGGTGCAGGGGGTGGTCGACGGTGTCGGCCAGGAGCCGGTAGGACTCGACCATCGTGGGGACGTGGCTGTGCTTGACCGAGATCTTCACGTCGTCGAAGTCGACGTCGGCGAAGTAACGGAGTTCGATGAGCGCCGACTCGACGAGCGCTTCGGGCGTCGCCGACCCGTGCTTGGCGAGGAGGTCCTTGTCGAGCGAGCCACCGTTCACGCCGATGCGGATGGGCACACCCCGCTCCTTGGCGGCGAGGGCGACGTCCTTGATCTTGCGGGGGTCCCGGATGTTGCCGGGGTTGAGACGCAGGGCCTGCACGCCGGCCTCGAGGGAGGCGAGTGCCATCCGGTGGTTGAAGTGGATGTCGGCGACGATCGGCACCGGCGAGCGGGGCACGATCTCGGCGAGCCCGGCGGCGGCATCGGCGTCGTTGCAGGTGATGCGGACGATGTCGGCGCCGTTGGCCTTGAGGGCGTAGACCTGGGCGAGGGTGCCGTCGACGTCGGCCGTCTTCGTGGTGGTCATGGACTGCACCGAGACGGGGGCGCCGCCGCCGACGGGGACGTCGCCGACGTGGATCTGGCGGGTGAGGCGTCGTTCGATCATGGGAGGTCGATGGGGTTGGTGAGGTCGAGGAGGATGGACAGCACCCCGATGAGGACGAACAGTACGACGACGGCCACCGCGACGGGGGCGAGGGCCTGGAGGTTCGCCTTGCGTCCGCTCACGCGCTCGTAGACGGCGATGGCGGCGTGCCCGCCGTCGAGGGGCAGGATCGGCAGGGCGTTGAGGGCGGCGAGGATCACGTTGATCGAGGCCATGAGGTAGAGCACGTTGACGATCCCCAGGTCGTCGGCCTGGGCGCCGATCTGGGCGAGGCCGACGATGCTGACCGGGCGGGCCTCGGTGGTGACCTCCCCGCCGCCGACGCCGCCGACGAGCTCGGCGATGGTGGACGGGGTGACGAGGTCGGCGAGGAATCCATAGGACGCCCGGGTGAGCTCCCACACCTCCACGGCGGCGAGTCCCCCGGCCTCGACCACGCCGACATCGGTGGTGACGAGTTCCACGACCGGCTGGAAGCCGAGGAAGCCGACCTCGGTCCCGTCGTCGGTGGTCCGAGTGCCGAGGGTGGCGGTTAGGGCGATTGTCTCGGCGTCCCGAAGGACCTCGACCACGACCGTCTCGCCCGGTCGGGCGGCGATGGCGGCGGAGGCGTCGTCCCAGGTGTCGACGGGGATCCCGTCCACGGACACGATGACGTCGCCGGGCTGGAGACCCGCATCGGCGGCGGCCGACTCGTCCACCACGGCCTGGACCTCGGGCACGGGCGCGCCCGACGGCTCGCCGTAGAAGCCGAACAGTCCCCACAGGATGAGGAAGGCCAACAGGAAGTTGGCGGCGATGCCGGCGAGGATGACGGCCAGCTTCTGGGTCATCGTCTTGCCCCGATAGGTCCGTTCCTCGTCGGCGGGATCGACCTCGTCGAAGGGGTTCATGCCGGCGATCTTCACGTAACCCCCGGCGGGGATGGCCTTGAAGCCGTACTCGGTCTCGCCGCGGGTGGTGGACCAGAGCCGTGGCCCGAAGCCGACGAAGAACTCCGTGACCTTCATCTTGGAGGCCTTGGCCGCGAAGAAGTGTCCGGCCTCGTGGATCACCACGAAGAGGATGAGGGCGAGCACGAAGGCGATGGCGCCGGCCATGGGCGAAAGGGTAGGGACGCCGGGTGCGTAGCGACGTGGTTCAGGGGCCGATGGCGGCGTCGGCGAGGCGACGCGCGGCGGCGTCGACGGCGTCGACGGCGTCGACGTCCGGGATGGGTGGCGCCCCCAGCCGGTCGAGCACCGACGCGATGACACCGGGGATGTCGGTGAAGGCGATCCGGCCGGCGAGGAAGGCGGCCACGGCGACCTCGTCGGCGGCGTTGAAAGCCGCCGGTGCTCCCCCACCCGCCCGGCCCGCCTCGAAGGCGAGTCGGAGGGCGGGGAAGGCATCGGTGTCGGGCTCCTCGAAGGTCAGTTCGAGGCCCGGGAGCGAGAACGCCGACGGCGCCTCCCCCCGGTTGGGGGCGGTGAGGGCGTAGCGGATCGGGACCCGCATGTCGGGCTCGCCGAGGTGGGCCTTGAGCGATCCGTCGACGAACTCGACGAGGCTGTGCACGATCGACTGGGGGTGCACGACGACGTCGATGCGGTCGAAGTCGACACCGAAGAGGTGATGGGCCTCGATGACCTCGAGACCCTTGTTGACGAGGGTGGCGGAGTCGATGGTGATGCGGGGGCCCATCCGCCACGTCGGATGGGCGAGCGCCTCCTCGGCGGTCACGTCGGCGAGGTCGGCGAGGCGGCGCCCGCGGAACGGGCCGCCGGAGGCGGTGAGGATGAGCCGACGGACGGCTTCAGGGGGTTCACCCAGCAGGCACTGGTGGATCGCCGAGTGCTCGCTGTCGATCGGGAAGAGCTCACCGCCGCCGGCGGCCACGGCGGCGGTGACGAGCGGCCCGGCCGCCACGAGGCTCTCCTTGTTGGCGAGACCGAGCCGGTTGCCGGCCCGGGCGGCGGCGAGGGAGGCCCGCAGGCCGGCGGCCCCGACGACGCCGTTGACGACGGTCGTGCCGGGGATGGCGGCGAGCTCGACCACCGCCTCGGGACCGAAAGCCACCCGACCGCCGAACCGATCGGTGAGGTCGGCCGGATCGTCGGGCTCGGCGACGGCCAGCGCGGCATCGGGGTGGGCCTCGGCGAGGGCCATGAACTCGGCACCGCCCCGACGGGCGGCGAGGGCCACCACGGGGATGGCCTCGTCGGCGGTGACCTCGAGCGCCTGGCGGCCGATCGACCCCGTGGCGCCGAGGACGACGACGCCGCTCACGGGATGGCGTCGAGCCAGAGGAAGACGACGATGACGCCCGGCAGCGTCAGCAGGAACGAATCGATCCGGTCGATCACACCACCGTGGCCGGGGAGGATCGAGCCCATGTCCTTGATGCCGAACGAGCGCTTGATGGCCGAGGCACCGAGGTCGCCGAGGGGGCCGAGCAACCCGGCGACGGCGGCCACGGCGAGGCCGATGGGGATCGTCACGACGTCGCTCATCCACGGGAGTTGGCTGAGGCCGAGGGCCACGGCGAAGCCGAGGACGATGCCCCCGGCAAGCCCCTCCACGGTCTTGCCGGGGCTCAGGCCGGGGGCCAGCGCCGTCGTTCCGAGCGACCGGCCGACGAAGTAGCCGCCGACGTCGACCGCGGCAATGGTGATGACCACCAACGCGACCAACTGCTCCCACCCGTCGGCCCGGGTGAGCGGGGCGACGAAGGCGAGGAGGCCGACCCAGGCAAGACCGAGGACCGTCACGGCCGCATTCGACATCGGGTCGCGTCGAGGGGCGACGGCGTAGAGGAGGAGCGTGGCGAGGATGGCCAGCAGGAGCACCCCGGCGATCCCGTAGGCACCGTTGCGGTAGCCGGCGACGAAGGCGCCGATGATGCCGAGCAGGCCGACGATGGCGACGGGTGCGTAGCCGGCCCGGCGGCTGGCGGCGAAGAACTCGCCGATGGCGAGGAACGCGATGAGGCCCACGAGGGCGGTGAGCCACACGGCGCCGGCCCACGCCGCGATGGCGAGCGAGCCGACGATGGCCGCCGCGGTGATGATCCGCAGTCGCAGTTGGGCCCGGTCGGACTCCTCGGCCTCGAGTTCGGAGAGGATGCGCTCGGTGGTCTCGTCCGGTGCACCGGCGGCCGTCGACACGACGCCCGAACCCTCGGCGATGTCGGAGAAGGAGGCGACACCGGTTCCGAGACCGGCGACGTGGACCGAGACGTGCTGCTCCAGGGGACCCGCCTCGTCGGCGGCGCGGACCTCGGCGGCGAGGTCCTGGTACTGGGCGGTGGTGGTGGCCGGTTCGTCGGCGGCAGTCGGTTCGACCGATTCGTCGGCTGCCTCGGTGAGGGACTCGCCGGGGGACTCGACCGGCTCGGCCGGTGGCGCCGACCTCGGCTCGTCACCGGACTCGAGAGCCTCGGCGGTGGCGCCGAGGCCGGGCAGGCTGAACGTGTCCTCGCCATCGCCGGTCGGGGGCCCCGCGGGGGGGGCCCCCGCGGCCGGGCAGGCTGAACGTGTCCGCGCCATCGCCGGGCGGGGCCCCGTCGGCGGGCCCCGCGTCGGTCTCGTCGGTCGGTCGATCGGTCACCGTCAGACCTCCAGCAGGTCGGCTTCCTTGGTGGCGAGCAGCTTGTCGATGCGATCGGTGTGCTCGTCGGTGAGGTCCTGGAGGCGCTTCTCGGCGCGCCGGATGTCATCGTCGGACACGTCACCGGCCAGCGACTCGATGTCATCCTTGACGGAGCGACGGACCTGGCGGACCGAGACCCGCCCCTCCTCGGCCATCTGGCGCGCCACACGGATGAGGTCCCTGCGTCGCTCCTCGGTGAGCGTCGGGAACGCCAGGCGGATGACGGTGCCGTCGTTCGACGGGGAGAGGCCGAGGTCGGCTTCCATGATCGCCTTCTCGACGTCGCCCAACGTGGAACGATCGAACGGCTGGACGAGCAGCAGGCGTGGCTCGGGGACCGAGATGGAGGCGAGCTGCTGGAGCGGGGTGCGCGTGCCGTAGTACTCGACGTGGACCCGCTGGAGGATCTGGGGGTTGGCACGACCGGTGCGAACCGTGCTGAACTCCGCCATCGTGTGCTCGACGGCGGCTTCCATCCGCTCGGCGGCATCGGTGAGGAGTTCGTCGATCATGTGCTCATCCCGTCGTGGTCACCAGCGTTCCGACGGACTCGCCCAACAGGGCCCGGGTGATGTTGCCCGGGACGCCGATGTTGAACACGCGGATGTCGAGCCCGTTCTCCTTGCACAGCGTAACGGCGGTGCTGTCCATCACCTGGAGTTCACGGGAGATCACGTCGAGGTAGGTGAGTTGGTCGAACAGGTGCGCATCGGGATGGCTGGCGGGGTCGGCATCGTAGATGCCGTCCACCATCGTCGCCTTGAGCACCACGTCGGCGCCCACCTCGACCGCCCGAAGGGCGGCGGCGGTGTCGGTCGTGAAGAAGGGGTTGCCGGTGCCGGCGCCGAACACGACGACGCGGCCCTTCTCGAGGTGGCGGATGGCCCGCAGCCGGATGTACGGCTCGGCGAGCTGGCGCATCTCGATCGCCGACTGCACGCGAGTGTCGATCCCGCGGGCCTCGAGGCCCTCCCGCATGGCGAGGGCGTTGATCATCGTGGCGAGCATCCCCATGTAGTCGGCCGAGGCGGCATCCATGCCCCGGGCGGCGCTGGAGACGCCACGGAAGATGTTCCCGCCACCGACGACGATTGCCACCTCGACGCCGGACTCGACGGCTTCGCCCACCTCGTCGGCGACCCGGGCGACGGTCTCGGGATCGATGCCGTAGCGGGTCTCGGGGTCGGCGAACGACTCGCCCGAGAGCTTGAGCAGGACGCGCCGGCGTCCTTCGGCCACCGTCACTCCCCTACGGCCAGGCGGGAGAAGTCGCGGATGGAGATGTTCTCGCCCATGGTGATGGCCAGCTGGCTGACGAGCTCCCCGACGGTGCCTTCGAACTTCTCGGCATTCACGAAGGTCTGCTCCAACAGCACCTGCTCCTCGTAGAACTTGGTGATGCGGCCCTCGACGATGCGGGGGACGACGTCCTCGGGCTTGCCCTCGTTCGCCGCCTGCTTGGCGATGATGTCCTCCTCGGCGGCGACGACGTCGGCGGGCACGTCCTCGCGGCTGAGGTAGCGGGGATTGGCCCACGCGATGTGCATGGCGATGTCGCGGGCGGCTTCGGCGAACTCGGGGCTCTTGGCCACGAAGTCGGTCTCGGAGGCGAGCAGGACCAGCACCCCGGTCACGACCCGGTCGCCCTGGGTGTGCAGGTAGGACCCGATGGTCCCCTCCGACGCCTCACGGTCGGCCCGCTTGGCCATCTTGGCCAGGCCCCGCTCCCGGAGGAGCGTCATGGCGGCGTCGAGGTCCCCACCGGTCTCGGTGAGGGCCTGCTTGGCGTCCATCATCCCGACCCCGGCTGACTGCCGGAGGCGCTGGACGTCCTTGGCGGTGAAGTCGGGCACGGCTCCTCCTACTCGTCGCCGGCGGTCTCGGCCGCCGCCATCTCGGTTGACTCGACCTGCTGGCGGGCGGCGACACAGGCGTCGGCGATCACCGACGCGATGAGCTGGGCCGACCGCACGGCATCGTCGTTGCCCGGGATCGGCCAGTCGATCCCGTCGGGGTCGCTGTTGGAGTCGAGGAGGGCGACGATCGGGATGCCCAGGCGCCGCGCCTCGCCGACGGCGATGTGCTCGATGTTGGTGTCGACGATGAACACGATCTGGGGCTGGCGCTGGAGCTCGGCGACGCCGCCGAGGTTGCGCTGGAGCTTCTCGAGCTCCCGACGGAGCCGCAGGCGCTCCTTCTTGGGGAGGCCCTCCATCTCGCCGGACTGGTCCATCCGCTCGAGTTCGCGCATGTAGGCGATGCGCTTCTTGATCGTCTGGAAGTTCGTGAGCATCCCGCCGAGCCAGCGGTAGTTCACGTAGGGCATGCCTGCCCGGGTGGCCTCCTCGGCGATCGCCGCCTGGACCTGCTTCTTCGTCCCGACGAAGAGCACCGTGCCGCCCTCGGCGACGGTCTTGCGCACGTTCGCCGTGGCCGCCTCGACGAGCTCTGCCGTCTTGCGAAGGTCGATGATGTGGATCCCGCCGCGCTCGCCGTACAGGAACGGCGCCATGGCGGGATTCCACCGTCGGGTCTGGTGGCCGAAGTGGACGCCGGCCTCCAGGAGCTGCTTGATGGTCACACTCGCCATCGTCGTCTCCTCATGTTGGTTTAGGTTCTGCCTCCGCCCGGGCGGCCCGAGGGCCGGCGCGTGGCGCCCTCCCGCAGGCACGAGGCCCGACCATGGGAGTACGACCCGGACGTGTGTCGTTGCCGGCGAGTGTACCGGCGGGCCGTGGGTGGGCGAACCCGCTACTGGCCGCGCTCGATAAGGCGGTTGCGGAGACTCATGACCGACTTCGTGTGGATCTGACAGATCCGGGACTCGGTCACGCCGAGCACCCCGCCGATCTCGGCCAGGGTGAGGCCCTCGTAGTAGTAGAGCGTGAGCACGAGTCGGTCCCGCTCGGGGAGCCGGTTGATCGCGTCGGCGAGCAGCCGTTTGTTCTCGACGTCGGCGAAGGCCGCCTCGGGACTGATCCCTCGAGGGTCGGGCAGTCGCTCACCCAATGAGGGGGCCTCGCCCGTGTGGCCCGGCGACTCGTCGAGGGCCACGAACCCCGACACCGAGATCTCGCCGAGGTGGTCGCGCAACTGGTCGACCGGGACGTCCATGGCCGAGGCGATCTCCTCGTCCGACGGCGCTCGGCCGAGCTTGTGCTCCAACTCGGTGATGGTCCGCTCGATCTCCCGCGCCCGGGCCCGCACCGAGCGGGGCACCCAATCGAGGGCCCGCAGTTCGTCGAGGATGGCGCCGCGGATGCGGGGAATCGCATAGGTCTCGAACTTGAACCCGCGCTCGGGCTCGAACTTGTCGATGGCGTCGATGAGCCCGAAGACCCCGTACGACACCAGGTCGTTCTGGTCGACGGTGCGGGGCAGCCCGGAGCCCACCCGGCCGGCCACGAACTTGACGAGCGCCGAGTAGTGGAGGATGAGTCCTTCACGCGCCGCCTCGTCCCCGGTCTCCTTGAAACGAGACCAGAGCGTGTCGATGATGTTGGGGGCGAGGCTCGTGTCGGTATCCATGCAGGTGTGTCCCGGCCCGGAAGGGCCATCGGCGAGTGTACCGAGCCGAGCCCGCTCGGCCGCGTCAGGCCGGAAGACGACGAGGCACGACCCGGTCGCCCTCCACTGCGACGAGCCCCTCGACCTCCCACCGCCCGACTGTGGCCAGCACCCGTCCGAGGCCCTCCCCGGTCGCGGCCACGAGCTCGTCGAAGGTGGCCCCGGCCGGCCCGAGCAGGTCACCGAGTGGGTCGGCCCGGGTGGCGGCCGGACGCCGACCCGTGAGCAGTGACATGGCTTCGACGGCGTCGTCTATCGAGGTCACGGGGATGGCGCCGTCCGCGATGAGGGCATTGGCTCCCGCCGAGGTGGGTCGGTCGATGTCGCCGGGCACGGCCAGCACCTCCCGACCCTGGGCGGCGGCCGAGCGAGCGGTGATCAGGGCTCCGCCGGTGGTGGCAGCCTCCACGACCACGACCGCCACCGAGAGCCCTGAGATGATGCGGTTCCGGAGGGGGAACCGCCAGGGGGCGGGTGGGGCGCCCGGGGCGTACTCGGTCACCACGGCACCACCGTGCCCGAGGATCTCCTCCCCGATCGCCCGATGAGCCGCCGGGTACCACCGGTCGGGTCCGTTGCCGAGTACCGCCACCGTCGGCGCGGCCACGTCGAGGGCCCCCCGATGGGCGGCGCCATCGATACCTGCAGCCAGCCCGGACACGATCGGCCAACCGGCCCGCCCGAGGGCCCCGGCCAGGGCCCGGGCGAGTCCCACTCCGTACCGGGTGGCCCGACGTGACCCGACGATGGCCACCGCCGGGCCGTTCGGCAGCGGACCGCGGACGAAGAGCGCATCGGGCCGGTCGGGGAGCTCGGCGAGGGCCACCGGATAGTCGTCGTCCCCGGCGAGCACGAGTCGCACGTCGCCGAGCCCCCGCAGTCGCTCGTCGGCGGCAACGCCCGCGGCCGCCACCGCCCGGTCGGGGACCTCGACCCGCCGCCGGAGGATGGCCTCGACCAGCCCCTCGGGGCCAAGGCGCGCCTCCAGCTCCCGCCGCCTCGAGGGGTGCATGCCGACGAAGGCGAGCCGGATGCGGGCCTCCCGGGCACTCACCGGCCACCTCGCAACACCAGGGCCTCGGCCACGTCGTCGGCCTCGACCACGTCCCGGTCGGCGAGGTCGGCGACCGTACGGGCGACCCGTCGCACCCGATCGAAGCCCCGGGCGGTGAGCGTCCCCGAGCCCACGGCCTGGGCCAACAAGGCGTCGGCCTCGGTCGTGACGACCAGGCCGTCGAGGGCGGGGCGGTCGAGGTGGGCGTTGATCGAACCCCTGGCCGCCTGCCGCGTCCGGGCCGCCACGACCCGACGGCGCACGGCCTCGGTGGCTTCGCCGGGCGGTCCGAGGAGCTCGTCGGACGGCACGGCGGTGACCCCCACCCGCAGGTCGATGCGGTCGAGGAGGGGACCCGACAGCCGCCTGGCATAACGGTCGACGAGCGCCGCGCTGCAGCGACACGGGTTCGTGCGATCGCCGAGGTGACCACACGGGCAGGGGTTGGTGGCCGCCACGAGCTGCACGTCGGCCGGGAAGGTGGCCGACGCCCCCCGTCGGGCCACGTGCACGACCCGCTGCTCGAGGGGCTGGCGGAGACCATCGAGCAGGCGAGCGGGGAATTCGCCGAGTTCGTCGAGGAACAGCACCCCTCGGTGGGCGAGGGAGACCTCCCCCGGGCTGGCGGCCCCGGGTCCGCCACCGAGCAGCGCCGCCTCCCAGGCCGAGTGGGGGGGCGCCCGTAACGGGCGGCACCGGCCCCGGGGTGGCAGCCCGGCGGCGGCCCGGATGAGCGCCACCTCGAGTCGCTCACGGGTGGCGAGTGGTGGCAACAGGCCCGGCAGGCAGGCGGCGAGCAGGCTCTTGCCGGCGCCGGGCGGTCCGGTGAGCAACAGGTGGTGGCCACCCGCGGCCGCCACCTCCACGGCCCTGCGGGCGGCCGCCTGGCCCCGCACCTGGGCGAGGTCTGGCACGTCGTCGTCGGGGTCGGGCGCCTCGTCGTCGGAGACCGGGGCCGGGCCACCGCCCTCCAGCACCGCGATGGCTTCGGCGAGCGAGCCGACCGGGCGGGTGTCGGCGCCGGTGAGCCCGGCCACGGCCGCTGCCAACTCGCGGGGCACGACGCACGGCACCCCGGTCGCGGCGGCCACGACCCCGGCGGCGACCGCACTCGCCACCGGTCGCACCGAGCCCTCGAGCCCGAGTTCGCCCATCGCCACCACCGGGCGGGGCGGGATCTCCCGGGCCATCACGAGGGCGGCGAGGGCGATGGGCAGGTCATAGGCAGCGCCCTCCTTGCGGATGTCGGCGGGCGACAGGTTCACGAGCTTGCGACCCCGGGGCAGGCGACAGCCCGAGGCGGTGACGGCGGACTGGACCCGGAGTCGGGCTTCGCGGACGGCGGCGTCGGGTAGGCCGACGACGGAGAACCCCTCCTGGACGCCGGTGAGATCGGCCTCCACGGCGACGGGGCGGGCCTCGGCGCCGACGAGGGCGGCGGTCATGACGGCTGGCATGGCCCGACCGTACGGGTCGGGTGTGACAAGACTCGGTGGGGCCCCGGGGGCCCGTGGGATGGCACCCGGGACCAGACCCAGCGCCGGTTTCGGGGCTGCGACGAAGCCGTGGCCCCGACCACGGCGGGTCCTAGGCTCCGACGATGGACGAGTTCGGTCTGCTGCAGACCAGGTTGGCCGAGGCCCTCGAGCGGAACGTCGCCGACTCCACCGAGCCACACGTGGTGGTGGTCCTCCCGTCGTTCAGCGTCGGGGAATCGCTCCTCTCGCACTACGCCAGCCGGCTCCCGGCGCTCGAGCACCGGTTCCTTGGGTCGCTCTTCATGCTGCGCTTCCCGGCCGTCCGGGTCCTGTACGTCTGCTCCGCCGCTCCATCCGACGACGTCGTGGACCACTACCTCTCGCTCATGCCCCCGGACATGGCCGCAACGGTCCGAGACCGGTTCCGAATCGTCGTCGTCGACGACGCCAGCGCGAGGGCGGTCGCCTCGAAACTGCTCGATCGCCCCGACCTGATCGAGGCGATCCGCTCCTGGATCGGGGACGACCCGGCACACATCGAACCGTGGAACGTCGCCGCTCCCGAGATGGAGGTGGCGCTCCGGTTGGGCGTGCCCATCAACGGGACGAGTCCGACGCTCTGGCCCTTGGGTTTCAAGAGCTCCGGCCGCACCATCTTCCGCGATGCCGGTGTCCCGGTCCCGGCCGGATTCGAGCACCTCGAGACGGTCGACCAGGCCGTGGATGCGATCGATCGGCTTCGAACCGAGCGACCCGCGATGGCGTCCGTGATCCTGAAACACGACGACTCCGGCGCCGGTGACGGGAATGCCGTCATCCGCGTCGACGACCTCGAACCGGCGGGCTCCGTGCTGTCCCGACGACGGCTGCGCAGCAGGGTCAACTCGCTCGACTCCTGGTACATCGACGACCTCAGGCTCGGCTTCGTCGTGGAGGAGCGGATCGCCGGCACGCACTTCTCCAGCCCGAGCGCGCAGATCGACCTGGCTCCGGATGGGGCCGTGCGGGTGCTGTCCACCCATGAACAGGTGCTCGGCGACGATGGCCAGGTGTACCTCGGCTGCGTCTTCCCGGCCGATGCGGCCTACGCCGCGGATCTCGGCACCCACGCCACGGCGGCAGGACGGGCCCTGGCCGAGCGGGGTGTCATCGGACGTGTGGCCGTCGACTTCGTGACGTCGGCCGACGACGACGGGCCATGGCGTGTCCACGCCCTCGAGGCCAACATCCGCAAGGGTGGGACGACGCACCCGTTCACCGTCCTCCGTCACCTCGCACCGGGCGCCTACGACCCGGCAACCGGCCGGTACACCGACGATCGCGGCCGCCAGAAGAGCTACGTCGCGTCGGACAACCTCCACGACGAACGCTGGACCGGCATCGGGGAAGGGGAGGTCATCGCGGCACTGGGAACCGCCGGCCTGTTGTTCGACCCCGACACCAGGACCGGCGTCGTGCCCCACATGCTGTCGTGTCTCGCCATCGACGGCCGCTTCGGGGTGACCGCCATCGGTGACTCCGGGGACCAGGCGAGTCAGCTCTTCGACGCGGTCGCCGAAGCGATCACCGCAGGGACCTGACCCGACGCGACGACCGGCCGGGCGCCCCGCGTCCGTCCACGTCGCCGTCGCCCAAGGCCCATCGGCGTCGTCCGTTGCGGGTCGAACCGCCCGGGACGTCGAGCGGTCAGATCGTCGGGACGGTCTCGGCGGCGAGGTCGTCGAAGACGGCCTTGGTGGCCGCGAAGCCGGCGGCCACCTCGTCCACCACCCGCTGCTGGCGCTCGGGCGACCAGTCGAGGGCATCGAGGTGGTCGCGGTAGGCGGCCTTGAAGCCCTTCGGGTCGGGGATCGCCTCGAACCGGTAGAAGGCCGTGCCCTGCCCGTCGGCGAAGCCGTACACCCGGTCGAGCACCCGGCGGATCAGCTGGCCGCCCGACAGGTCGCCGAGGTAGCGGAGGTAGTGGTGGGCGAGGAGCCCCTCGGGGGTGGCGCACACCTCGGCCAGGTGGTCCACGTAGGCCCGGGTGGCCGGCAGCACCTCTGCCTCCGAGGCCCAGTCGTCGCCGAGCAGGAACCGGAGGTCGGCCTCGAGGGCCCCCAGCCGGGTGAGCTCGGGGGCGAGGAGCGGCTCGAGGTCGGGGTCGTCGTTGGCGGCGACGGCCCGCTCCAGCTCGCCGTAGATGGCGTGGTGCTGGACGGCCAGCCGCGCGTAGTCCGACACCCCCAGCGCCCCGTCCAGCAGGTCGGTGACGAACGACGAGGTCTCGGCACGCCGGTGGTCCTCGGCGGTCTCGGTGCGGAGCCGGGCAGCGAGCCCGCTCCCGTCGGCGGTGGCGATCCTGACCATGCCGGGCATGGTACCGAGGTTCCGACGGAATGTCGGAACGACGCGGTGTCGGATCGACATGCCGTCGGCATCCCCGGTCCTGTGGGACAGCCCCGGGCCACCGGTACCCTGCCGGCCATGGGCTTCAACCCCTTCCGGGAACAGAGGAAGACCGCCTTCGACGTCGTCATGGTCGTCGGGGCCCTCGCGCTCACCACCGGGCTCGTGCTGTGGGCGATGTTCGGGGGCTGACCGAGACCGTGGTCCCGGTCCAGCCGCACCAGGCGCGCAAGCGCTACACCTGCCCGGGCTGCCAGGGGCCCATCGAACCGGGCACCTTCCACGTGGTCGTCATCCCCGACGAGGCCGTCGACCTCCGCCGCCACTGGCACCGCGGCTGCTGGTTCAAGGAACTGCGGATGCGGCCCCGGGGCTGACCACCGGGGCCCGGCGCCCAGGGCAGTTAGGTTGCCGACGATGGCCGAGACCGACATCGAGCTGCGCACCGTCCGCACGTTGGCCGAGTTCTACGGGCTCATGGAGGAAACGGCGACCGTTCGTCGCCGGCTCGTGGTCGATCGCCTCGCCGACCGACCTCCTCGGCCGGACGACGTCGCCTCGCTCCAACGAGCCCTCGCCTCGCTCGACACGATCGACGGTGAGGGCCACGATCGGCGTCTCCTCGTGGGCGACCACACGCCCGTCGACGTCGACCTCGCCTACGAGCTCGGGGAGTTGGAGAAGGACCTCGTCTACCTCGATGTCGGCGAGGCGGCGTTCCTCGACCACCTCGCCCGCCTCCACGCGACCTTCGACGAGCCCGTCGGCGCCATCGTCGACCGACTCGGCGGCGTCGCGCTGGCGTGCTTCCTCACCGACCGCGACGGCACCATCAACAACTACTGCGGCCGGTACCGCTCGTCGATCCAATCGGCCTACAACGCCGTGTTCCTCGCCCGATTCGCCAGGCGCCGGTGCGAGACGCCGATCATCATCACGTCGGCCCCGCTCGCCGACCCGGGCATCGTCGACGTGAGCGTGACCCCGGACGGGACCCTCGTGCTCGCCGCCTCCAAGGGTCGAGAGTTCGTCGACCTCGAGGGCCGGCGGCATCGCCAGCCCATCGCCGACGAGGACCAGGCCCTGCTGGACCGATTCAACCGTCGGCTCGAGGACCTGGTCGGTCGGCCCGGGAACCGACGATTCGGCCTCATCGGCTCCGGCCTCCAGCGCAAGTTCGGCCAGACGACCGTCGCCCGCCAGGACATCAGCGGCTCGATCGACCCCGCCGAGTCGGCGGCCTTCCTCGAGCAGGTGGAACGGATGGTGCGCGACCTCGACCCGACCGGGGACCGCCTCGTCGTCGAGGACACGGGACTCGACATCGAGGTCATCCTCACCGTGGGCGACGGCGGCGACCTCCGCGACTTCGGCAAGCGGGACGCCGTCGACCTCCTCGAACGCGAACTGGCCCTCGAGCTGGCCGAGGGCCCGCACCTCGTCTGCGGCGACACGGCCTCCGACGTACCCATGGTCGAGGCCGTCGTGGAGCGGACCTCCGCCACCCACACGGTCTTCGTCACCCAGGACGACGAGCTGCCGAAGCGGGTGGTCACCGTCTGCCCGGGCGCCGTCATCGTCCCCGAGCCGGACCACCTGATCGCGGCGCTGGGCGTACTCTCGCGCTAGGTGGCGCCCTGGCGCCGGCTCACCAGCCGTGGATGGCGTGGAGACGGGCACCATCGGCACCGAGCCACACGCCGACGACGTCGATGCGGGCCGCCCCGAGGGAGACGGCGAGGCGGCGGAGCGACCGTTCCTTGGCGTCGTCCACCTGGGCGAAGGGGTCCCCGTCGGTGACCGTCTTGACCTCGACGACCACCCGCCCGGCGGTCCCGGTCACGAGGAGATCGCACTCGGCACCGGCGGCGCGGACGTTGCGACCGAGGACCCGGAAGCCCCATACGGCGTAGCGCTCGGCGGCCAGGCGCTCACCCAGGGAACCGATCTCGGCCCGGCTCAGAGTCGGGCGCCGGGCTCCAGCTCCTCGATGTTGACGTCCCGGAAGCTGAGCACCGTCACCCGCTTCAGAAAGCGCGCCGGGCGGTACATGTCCCACACCCAGGCGTCCTCCAGCTCGATCCGAAAATAGGTGGAGCCCTTCTTCTCGACCTGTTCCATCGACACCTCGTTGGCCAGGTAGAACCGGCGCTCCGTCTCGACCACGTACCGGAACATCGGGAGGACGTCCCGGTACTCCTTGTAGATCTGGAGCTCGACTTCGGTCTCGAATCGCTCGAGGTCTTCGTCCATGGTCCGCCTCGTCGTGGAGAGTGTCGATCCTAGGGTCGGCCGTGGGGTTGCCCGGGACAATCACGCCCCAGTGATAGCGGTCGGGTGCGACGCGTTCAGGTGGCCTACAGCCCCGACCAGCGGTCGAGCGGCCACATGACCACGAAGGCGCGGCCGACGACCTCGTCGGCGGGGATGGGGCCGAAGACACGGCTGTCCGAGGAGTGATTGCGGTTGTCGCCCATCACCCAGAGCTCGTCGGGGCCGATCGTGGTCGGCTCCATGTCGGCCATGTCGACGCCGGCAGGCAGATAGGGCTCGTCGAGCGCCACGCCATCCACCACCACCTGGTTGCCGACGATCGCCACCTCTTGACCCTCGGTGGCGATCACCCGCTTGATGAAGTCGTCGGGCACCGTGGCGGTGCGGATGCCGAGGGACTCCACGATCGATCGGGCGAAGGCCTCGATGAACGGCTCGTCGACCTCGTCGTCGCCGTAGGGGGACTCGAAGACGACGACGTCGCCCGGCTCGGGCTGGCCGAGGCGGTACTCGAGCTTGTTGACGAGGACACGGTCGTCCACCTCGAGCGTCGGGACCATGGAGCTGGAGGGGATCCAGAACGCCTGCACGAGGAACGTCTTGATGACGATGGCCACGGCCAGTGCCACGAGCACCAGCAGCGGGAACTCGACGATGAACGGCAGGCCCTTGCGCTCGGGTCGGGCCGCCGCCTCCTCGGTCACGGGTCCGCTCGGACGGGCCTAGGCCCGCTTCTCCTTGATGCGGGCGGACTTGCCGACCCGATCGCGGAGGTAGTAGAGCTTCGCGCGCCGGACGTCACCTCGTCGCAGCACCTCGATGGACTGGATGATGGGGGCGTGGACCGGGAAGATCCGCTCGACGCCGACGCCGTAGGACACCTTGCGGACGGTGAAGGTGTCGTTGATGCCGGCGCCGTTGCGGGCGATCACCACACCCTCGAACGCCTGCACCCGTTCACGGCCACCCTCGACGACACGCACGTTGACGCGCACGGTGTCGCCGGCGCGGAAGTCGGGCACGTCGTCGCGGAGCGAGGCACGGCCGACCGCTTCGAGGTCGTTCATGGGGGGTCTCCTTCGATGCACGGACGGGAGGCGTCCGACGGGGAAGTGTATCGGGCCCCGATCCGAAACGGCAATCGCTGCGGCACTCCCTAGGATCGGGTCAGTCGACGGGACAGAGGAGAGACGCCATGGCGCAACGGAGCGCTGCGTTGGAGGCCATCGGTCGGGTACGGGACCAGGTGCTGCCCGTCATCGAACGGCCCCTCGACCACTACTCGAAGGTCGGGGCCGGCACCTTCTTCGACCCCGAGGACTTCGACTGGATCCCCGGCGTCGAGGCGCAGCTGCCGCTCATCCAGGCCGAGCTGGAGGCCGTCCTCGAGGACCGGGAGTCGATCCCGCTCTTCCAGGAGCTCATCCCGAGCCAGGCGATGCTGACCGACGACGACAAGTGGCGCACGTACACCTTCTACGGCTACGGCGTCAGCCACGACCAGAACATCGCCCGCTGCCCCGAGACCGCCCGGATCGCCCGGTCGATCCCCGGCATGACGACCGCCTTCTTCTCGATCCTCGCCCCCGGCAAACACATCCCACCCCACCGCGGGTTCTACAAGGGGGTGCTCCGCTACCACCTGGGCCTCAAGGTCCCGGCCGAGGCGGAGCAGTGCCGGATCCGGGTCGGCGACGACATCCGCCACTGGACCGAGGGCGGCAGCCTGGTCTTCGACGACACCTTCGAGCACCAGGTGTGGAACGACACCGACGAGGAGCGGGTCGTCTTCTTCGTCGACTTCCTCCGCCCGCTCCCCCAGCCGCTGCGGTCGATCAACCGGGGCGTCGTGAAGGCGATCGGCTGGTCGCCGGAGATCCGCCGGGCCGCCAAGGCGGGCCGGATCCCGACCTAGTCGTCGGCGGCCCCGTCCGCCTGCTGGCGGTCCCAGAGGTCGGGTCGCCGTTCGCGGGTGCGGGCCTCGCGTTGGGACCGTCGCCAGGCGGCGATCGCCGCGTGGTCACCCGACAACAGCACGTCGGGGACGCGCCACCCGCGGAACTCCGCGGGGCGCGTGTACTGGGGTTCCTCCAGGAGCCCGTCCCGGAACGACTCCGTGACCACCGACTCGGGGTTGCCGAGCACCCCGGGCAACAGCCGGGCCACGCCCTCGATCACGGCGAGGGCCGCCACCTCACCGCCGGCGAGGACGAAGTCACCGAGGCTCACCTCCTCGTCGGCGAGGTGGTCCACCACTCGTTGGTCGATGCCCTCGTAGCGCCCACAGACCAGCAGCAGGTGCTCGAGCCCCGCCCATCGGTCGAGGTGGGCCTGGGTCAGCGGCGTCCCCGCCGGCCCGAGCACCACGACATGGGCATCGGGTCGTTCGTCGATGGAGGCGGCCAGCGGCTCCGGCTTCATGACCATCCCCGCCCCGCCGCCGAACGGTGCGTCGTCGACCGACCGGTGGACGTCGGTGGTGTGCTGGCGAGGGTCGACTAGCTCCACCTCGAGCGCCCCGGACTCGATGGCGCGGGCCACGATCGAGGTCGCGAGGGGGTCGCCGAAAAAGCTCGGAAAGATGGTTAGGACGGACAGCCTCACTGCCGATGGAGGGTAGGACGCCCCGCACGCGACGAGGAGCGCGCCCATCATGGATAGCCATCAGCCTGCAGACCCCTGGGAGATTCCCGCGGCTCCCGTCGACGAGGCGGAGCCCGCCGAATCCTCGGAACCCGGATCGGTGCTCGTCGAGGACGACGTGAAGACCGGACCCCAGAACCCGGCACCGACCGCGGCCGACCGCGCCCCCGAGCCCCCGGTCCCATTGCCGGAGGAGTCGACCCCCGAGTCGCCCGCCGACGAGGTTCCGGCCGCCGACGTCCCTGCCGAGGAAGTCCCTGCCGCCGAGGTCCCTGCAGACGAGGTCCTCGCAGACGAGGTCCCGACGGTTGGCCCGGAGGTGGCCGACCCTGCGCCCGAGGCGGTCGAGGTGGAGGGGCCCGACACGGACGCCGATCCCGTCGAGGCCGTCGACGCCGGAGTCGCCGAGCCGACCCCCGAGACGAGCGTCGAGCCGACCCCCGAACCCGAGACCACTCCCGTCCCGCCCCGTTTCGATCTCGGCCTCGACGATGAACCCGCCGAGCCGTGGGGCGGCGAGGGCCAGACCTTC
Source organism: Acidimicrobiia bacterium (assembly GCA_040883295.1). GTDB lineage: Bacteria > Actinomycetota > Acidimicrobiia > Spongiisociales > JAENVV01 > JAHEFX01. Next base: position 10,295 of record JBFLKR010000195.1, on the reverse strand, counting down.
GAGTCCGGGACGGCATTCGACCTCGTCCGTCCCGAGCCCGACGAGGATCCCGACCCGGAGTACGAGGTGTCGGAGCCGGACCTGAGCGAGACCTTCGTGTCCACCGCCGGTTCGGGGCGTCCCGACCTCTCGGCCCCCCAACTCACGGACCCGGCCCCCATGTTCTCGGTCCCCGAGGACCAACTCGACACCTATCCCGAGACCGCCGACGCCACTTCCGCACCAGTGGAGGCCACCCCCGAAACGGTGGACGAACCGAGCGGCTTCCGGCTGCCGGGCCTGTCGGTGTTCGGGCGGCGCAAGGCGACCGAACCGGCCCCGATCGAGGACGCCGGTACGGACGAGCCGAGGGTCGAGGTGGCTGACGCCGTCGCCCTCGAGGAGCCCACGGCGGACGCCGCGGTCGACGAGGCGCCCCCGCCCCCCTCGGCGTGGGCCGAGACCACACCGGTGGGTGCCTCCGACCCGGGGAGCCCCTTCGTCGAGTCCCCGATCGACCCGTTTGCCGACGCACCCCCCGTCGAAGAGCCCTTCGACGAGCCGGTCGACGAGCCCGTGGGCGAGTCGGTGGCCGAGCCGGCGGCGGACGCTCCCGAGCCGGCCCACGAACCAGTCGTCGAGGAGGTCGAGCCGGCGGCGGACGCTCCCGAGCCGGCCCACGAACCAGTCGTCGAGGAGGTCGAGCCGATGGAACCGACCGAGCCCGTGGCCACCGAGGAACCCCTCGAGCAGCCGTCGCCGTTCGTGCCCCCCGCGGCACGGAAGCCGGTCTTCGACGAGGACCATCCCGCCATCGAGCTGACCGAGCCGGACCTCACCGAGAAGCTCGACGCCCCCGAGCTCTACGTGACCGAGACCGCCTCCCACGAGGACCGACCCCCGGCGCTGCTCACCGTCGACAGCGTCCCCGGCGCCACGATCGCCCAGGCGGTCGACGTCGTGACCGCCGTGGCGTCGGCGGCCAACGAGGTCGAGATCGCCGAGGCCCTCGACCGCACGATGGCCCAGCTGCGCGAGCGGGCCGCCCAGCTCGGCGGCGAGGCCGTCATCTCGGTGCACACCGAGGTGCAGGAGATCGGCGGGGGCTTCCTCGTCATCGCCTCCGGCACCGCGGTCACCTTGGCCTGACCACCCCGGGCCCGGTCGCGTCGGCTCCGGCCGGCGAGGCCGGGCCCACCCGCGTCAGGCGCCCGACAGGATCTCGTAACGAGTGGTGCGCTGGGCGGGGACCCGGCCGATGGCGGCGATGGCGTCCTCGAACTCGGCCGGGGTCACCTCCTGGCCGTGGGCCGCACCCGCCGATCGCGTGATGATCTCACCCATGAGGGTCCCCCCGAAGTCGTTGCACCCCGCCGACAGGAGTCGCTGTCCCCCGCCGAGGCCGAGCTTCACCCACGACGCCTGGATGTTGGGGATGAGCCCGTCGAACGCCAGGCGGGCGACGGCGTGGACGAGGACCACCTCGTCCCAGGTCGGGCCGGGGCGGCTACGGCCCCGCAGCCAGATGGGGGCGCCCATGTGCACGAACGGGAGCGGGACGAACTCGGTGAATCCGCCGGTCTCGGCCTGGACCCGACGGATGACCTCCAGGTGGTTGGCCCACGACCGCGGGCCGTCGACGTGGCCGAACATCATCGTCGCCGTGGACCCGAGGCCGAGTCGGTGGGCGGTGGCCATCACCCAGGCCCACTCGGCGGTGCGGATCTTGTCGGGGCAGAGGTGGCGCCGCACGTCGTCGTCGAGGATCTCGGCGGCGGTACCCGGCAGCGAGCCGAGGCCGGCGTCACGCAGCTCCTCGAGGAACGCCGGCACGGTGGTCCCGAGCGTCTCGGCGCCCTGCCAGACCTCGAGGGGGGTGAACCCGTGGAGGTGGAGGTCGGGGTGGGCCTCCTTGAGGGCCTTGACCACGTCGACGTAGAAGTTGCCGGTGAAGTCGGGATGGATCCCGCCCTGGAGGGTCAACTCGGTGGCGCCTCGCCCGACCGCCTCGGTGGCGGCGGCCACGATCTCCTCGAGGCCCATCAGATAGGGCTCGCCCCGCAGGTTGAGGCTGCGGGGGCCCTTGGAGAAGGCGCAGAACCCGCACCGGAAGTAGCAGAGGTTCGTGTAGTTGATGTTGCGGTTGACCACGTAGGTGACGGTGTCCCCCACCCGCTGGGCCCGCAGCCGGTCGGCGGCGAGTGCGATCGCCTCGACGTCCCGGCCTCGGGCCGAGAACAGCAGCTCGACGTCGTCACGAGTCGGCGGAGTGCCGGCCAAGGACCGCTCGAGCACCGCCGCGATCGGCCGGCTGGCCTCGGTCGGGTCGGCTGGATCGGCGCCCGAGACCCAGGCGGCGTCGGCCCACTGGACCGACAGCCGGCGTGGGGGGATCGGGGGCTCCTCGTCCTTGCCGGGCGCCCAGCCGTGGCGGGGGCGGACGAGGCCGCTCCCGTCGACGAGGTTGAGCCAGGCCTCGAAGGCATCGGCGCCGAGTTCGGCGCGGGCGTCGTCGGCGGTGACGTCGATGCCCAGCGCGGTCCGCTCGACGAGCGCCACGTCGAGCGCATCCCGGAGCTCGCCGAGGCGCTCGGTGTCCCAGTCGCGCAGCAGCAGGTCCTCGGCTCCCGCCGCCACGGCGTCGACGGCGTCGGCCACCGCGTCGGCGAACACGCTGACCCGCGGTCGTGCCGCCAACCCGGGTAGCCCCGCGATGGCGGCGGCTTGGGCGACCCGGGAGCGGCCCGTGCGCAGGAAGCGGGCGTCGGTGCGGGCGAGGGCGTCGAGGACGGCTTCGTCGGCGGCGTCGGCGGTGATCGTGAGGCGCCACCCGGCCGGCGGCGCGTCGAGGAGGGACTCGGCGGCGTCGGGGGTGAGCACCCAGGCATCGGCCGGGGCGGTGGGATCGGCGGCGACCACGAGCACCCCGCCGGCGTGGGCGGCGGCCACCTCGCCGGCGTCCGGCGCCGCGGCCTCGAGTGCCGTGGTCCCCTCCCGTCGGCGGGTGGTGGCGCTCACCGCATGGATGGCCTCGGCGGGCCGCAGCCGGAGGAACGTGACGGGCCGTTGCATCATCGGCGGCACCCTAGGCCCCGCCCCCGGGGACCACCGCGTGCCAACCCTGGGTTGTGAGCGTCGGCCATCGGCCAACCCTGGGTCGTGGGCGTCGGAATCCGCCGCTCACAGCCCACAGAAGGAGCCCTACCCGACGGCGACACCGGTCACCGCCGGACTCGCCCAGCCGTCGTCGTCGGCCGCGGCCAGCACCCGGTCGACGAGTCCGGCATCCAGCCACCCGGGGTCGAGATAGCGGGGGTACACCGGGAGTCGAGGCCGCAGCTCGAAGCCGGCGGCAGTCGTCCGAGCGGCCAACTCCTCGAGGTGTGGCCACGGCTGGTCGGGGTTGACCCAATCGATGGTCAGCGGGCTGACCCCGCCCCAGTCGTTGATGCCGGCGTCGAGCAGCGTCTCGTAGCGCTCGGTGAGATTGGGTGGTACCTGCACCGAGACCTCCGACGGCAGCAGCACCCGGGCGAGGGCCACTGCACGGGCGAAGTAGGCGGGGACCGGCTCGGGGCTCCGCCGCATGCGAGTGTCGGCCTTCGCCCGGAAGTTCTGGACGATGACCTCCTGGATCCCCCCGTGGCGGTGGGCCAGCTCGGCAAGGACGACGAGCGAGTCGACGAGCTCGGCACTCGTCTCCCCGATCCCCACCAGCACCCCGGTCGTGAACGGCACCCGCCCCCGCCCGGCGGCCTCGATCGTGGCGACCCGCAGGGAGGGATCCTTCTCGGGAGCACGCTCGTGGGGCATGCCCGGCTCGGTGAGGCGGGGCGAGACGTTCTCCAGCATCATCCCCATCGAGGGGTTGGACGGTCGCAGCAGGGCCACCGCCTCGTCGTCGAGTATGCCGGGGTTGGCGTGGGGGAACACCCCCGTCTCCTCCAGCACCAACCGACTCATCTCGGCGACGTAGCCGAGCGTGGTGTCATGGCCGTGCTCGGCCAGGAAGGCCCGCGCCTGTGGCCAGCGGAGCTCGGGTCGGTCGCCGAGTGTGAAGAGGGCCTCGGTACAGCCGTGGGCGGCACCGGCGCGGGCGATGGCGAGCACGTCGTCGGGGACGAGGTACTCCCCCCCGTTGCCGGGCGGCTTGGCGAAGGTGCAGTAGGTGCAGACCGAGTTGCAGAGGGTCGTGAGGGGGATGAACACCTTGCGGGAATAGGTGACGGTGCGACCCCAGGCCTCGTCGCGGATCGCCCGGGCCTCGGCCATGAGGTCGGCGGCGTCGGCGCGTCCCTCGAGCAGGGCGACGGCGTGGTCTCGATCCATGCGGCGGGAGGGTAGGGGCGGTGGCCGGCCGGGCGCGCGGCGTTCGTTCTGGGGGCCGTGTCCGTCGGAATCCGCCGCTCACAACCCAGGGTGGGCAATCGGGCGACGCCCACAACCCTGGGTTGGAGTCAGGGGAGGTTGGGGGGGAGGTCGACCACCACGCGGCCGGCGGCGATGTCGACCTCGGGGACGAGCGCCGCCACGAACGGCACCTCGAAGCGACCCGAAGGACCGTCGACCACGAGGCGATCCTGGGCGGCGCCGAGCACGAGGTCGGCCACCATGCCGAGGGACGTTCCATCGACGTCGACCACGGCGAGCCCGACGAGGTCCTCGGGCCACCACTCGTCGGCGGGGAGCTCGCGACGGGCCCCGGCGGGGATCCGCAACTCGAATCCCCGCAGACGCTCGGCGGCGGTACGGTCGGCGACCTCCTCGAAGGAGATCATCCACCGATCACCGTGGCGACGCAGGCCGGCGGCGGTGAGCGTGGACCCGCCGGGCCCGGGGAAGACGGCCGGTGGACCGAGCCGCTCCGGTTCGTCGGAGCCGGTCACGAGTTCCACCTCACCCCGCAGGGCATGGGCCTTGCCGAGGATGCCGACGACGACGGTGTCGTGCCCCTCGGCCGGTGCCTGGCGTCCCGTGTCCGTCCCCTCAGTCGAGGAACTCAACGCCCGCCTCGAGGCCCTCCTCCTCGGCCGCCGCAGCGGCGATGGTGCGGATGGCGTTGGCGACGCGGCCACGCTTGCCGATGACCCGGCCCATGTCCGACTTGGCCGTCTGGACCTCGGCGGTGACCCGGTCGGGACCGTCCTCGACGATCTCGACGGTGACCTCTTCGGGGTTGTCGACGATCTCCCGCACGATGTACCGGACGACGCGCTCGACGATCTCACCCTTGGCCATCACTCGTCCTCGTCGTCGGAGGCGTCCTCGTCTGACGAGGTCTCCTCGGTGTCGGCCTCGTCATCGGCCTCGTCGTCGGGCTCAGCGTCGGCCTCGGCCGCCTCGGGGGTCGGCTCCTCGGCCTCGGGGGCGGGCTCTGCGGCCTCGGCGGCAGGCTCCTCCATGGGTTCCTCGGCAGCGGGGCTGGCCCCCACCGTCAACACCTCGCCGCGGGCGATCTTGAAGTCGGTCCAAGCGCCCGAGATCTCCAGCAGCTTGCGGGCGGCCTCGGTGGGCTGGGCGCCCTTGGAGAGCCAGTCGACGGCACGCTCGTTCTCGATCTCGATGAGGGACGGCTCCTGGCGGGGGTCGTAGAAGCCGATCGCCTCGATGTAGTCGGCGCTGCGCGCCTTGCGGGAGTCGGAGACGACCACGCGGTAGACGGGCTGCTTCCGCTTGCCCATCCGCTTCAGGCGGATCTTGACCGCCATCCGTTCACCTCTTCTTTCGCTTCTTCTTCTTGTTGCGCGGTGGCTTGGTCGCCTTGCGCGGCTGCGGTGGGCGCCCCCCGGGCAGGCCGCCCGGCATCCCCGGCATCCCGGGCATCCCGGCCGGCATCCCGCCGGTGGCGAGCGCCTGCATCATCTTGCGTGCGTCGGCGAACTGCTTCAGGAGACGATTCACCTGCTGCAGTGACGTGCCGGAGCCCCTCGCGATCCGTTTCCGCCGGGAGGCGTTGATGATCTTGGGGGTCCGACGCTCCTCGGGGGTCATCGAGCGGATGATCGCCTCGACCCGGGCGAGGTCCCGTTCGTCGATCTCGACGTCACGGAGCGCTCCGGCGCCCGGCATCATAGACAGCAGGCCCTGCAAATCCCCCATCCGGCGGACCTGTTGCATCTGCGACAGGAAGTCCTCGAGGTCGAACTCGGCCTGCTGCATCCGCTCGGCGAGCCGCTCGGCCTCCTCCTCCTCCCAGACCTGCTCGGCCTTCTCGATGAGGGTGAGCACGTCGCCCATCCCGAGGATCCGGGAGGCCATGCGGTCGGGGTGGAAGACCTCGAAGTCCTCGAGGCCCTCCCCCACCGCGGCGAACTTGATCGGTCGCCCGGTGACCTCCCGGACGCTGATGGCGGCACCACCGCGGGCATCGCCATCGAGCTTCGAGAGGACGATGCCGGTCAGGTCGGTGTGCTCGAGGAACCCCTGGGCGACGTTGACGGCGTCCTGGCCGGTCATGGCGTCGACCACCAGCAGGGTCTCGTCGGGGGCGGCCACCTTGCGGATGGCGGCGAGCTCGGCCATGAGGTCGTCGTCGACCTGCAGGCGACCGGCGGTGTCGATGATCACGACGTCGTGCCCGCCGCGGGCCGCCTCCTTGAGCGCCGCCTTGACCACCCGGGTGGGGCGGCTGGTCCGGTCGGAGTAGACCGGCACGTCGATGCGCTCGCCCAACTGGATGAGCTGATCGATGGCGGCCGGGCGCTGGAGGTCGGCGGCGACCAGCATCGGCCGCCGGCTCTCCTGCTCCTTCAGGTGGCGGGCGAGCTTGGCCGAGGTGGTCGTCTTGCCCGAGCCCTGCAGGCCCGCCATGAGGATGACGAGGGGCGGACTCGACGGCTTGGCGAGCGGGACGTGCTCGCGGCCGAGGGTGGTGACGAGTTCCTCGTCGACGATCTTGACGACCTGCTGGCCGGGGGTGAGCGATTCGTGGACCTCGGCGCCGATCGCCCGGGCGCGGATGCGGTCCATGAGGTCTCGGACCACCGAGACGTTGACGTCGGCCTCCAGCAGGGCGAGGCGGACCTCGCGCAGGGCGGTGTCGACGTCGGCCTCGCTGAGGCGGCCCTTGCCGGTGAGGCGCCCGAAGACGGTCGTGAAGCGGTCGGTGAGGGTGTCGAACACGGGGCCCCGAGGATAGGGCGCGGGACCCCCAACCCCACCTCGGCCGCGACGGCCACCCACCGAACTGCACGACCACCTGTCCGTCGGGTGAACGCCAGCTGTCCACGGTGTACCTTCGGCGGCATGGCACGGCCTCGCGGATCGGTCCTCGACGCGCTTCCCCTGACGAGGACGGTCCGCTCGTACCGGCCGGGTTGGCTGCGGGCCGACCTCGTCGCCGGCACCGTCCTGGCGGCCATGCTCATCCCCCAGGGCATGGCGTACGCCGAGCTGACCGGCCTCCCGGCGATCACCGGGATCTACACGACGATCGCCGCCCTGGTCGCCTATGCGCTGGTGGGGCCGAACCGACGGCTCGTCCTCGGTCCCGATTCGTCGCTCGCCCCGGTCATCGCCGCCGTCATCCTGCCGCTGGCCGCGGGCAACGCCGACCAGGCGGTGGCGCTCGCCGCCAGCCTCTCGATCCTGGCGGGCGCCGTGTGCCTCGCCGCCGGCTGGCTCCGCCTCGGCGCCATCACCGAGCTGCTGTCCAAGCCCGTGCGGGTCGGCTACCTGAACGGGATCGCGGTGTTGGTCTTCGTATCCCAGCTCCCCAAGGCGCTCGGCTTCTCGGTGGACGCCGACGACACCCTGGGCACCCTGCAGGCGACCGCACGGGCCGCCCTCGACGGCGCCGTGGTGCCCACGGCGCTCGCGCTGTCGGCCGGCTCCGTCGTCGTCATCGTCGTCGCCCGCCGCCTCACCCCGCTCCTGCCCGGCGTGGTGGTGGCCGCCGTCGGTTCCCTCGTCGTCGGGGCGATCGTCGACCTCGAGGCACTCGGGGTGTCGGTGGTCGGCGACCTGCCCCGCGGGTTGCCGGCGATCACGCTCCCGAGCCTCGACCTCGCCACACTCGGCGCCCTCGCCGGGGGGGCGGTCCTCGTGGCGCTCGTCTCGTTCGCCGACACCGGGGCACTGTCGACCGCCACCGCACTCCGGTCCGGGGAGCGCGTCGACCCGAATGCCGAGATCAAGGCGCTCGGGGCGGCGAACCTGCTCTCGGGGGTCGTGTCCGGCTTCCCCACCAGCGCATCGTCGTCGCGCACCGCGGTCGCCCTCACGGTGGGTGCTCGCACCCAGCTGGCGGGCCTCTTCGCAGCCGTCGGGGTGGTGGCGTTGCTGGGGGCCCTTCCCGGCGTGGTCGCGGCGCTCCCCTCGCCCACCCTCGCTGCGATCGTCATCACCGCCTCCTTCGCGCTCTTCGACTGGCCGCAGACCCGGTGGCTCGCCCGCGTGCGGCGCTCGGAGTTCGTGATGCTGGCGTCGGCCTTCGCCGGGGTGCTCCTGATCGGCGTCCTCGAGGGCATCGGGATCGCCATCGCGTTGTCGATCGGCAACTTCGTTCGCAAGGAGTGGCGACCGCACTCGACCGAGCTCGGCCGGGTGGTCGGCACCCCGGGCTACCACGACGTGCGACGCCACCCGGAGGCCGAGTTGGTCGACGAGTTGCTCATGGTTCGCTTCGACGCGCCCCTGTTCTTCGCCAACGCCGCCGACTTCGGACGCACCCTCCAGACGTACCTCGCCGACGCCGACCGACCGATCCGGCGGGTCCTGGTGGTGGCCAACGCCATCACCGACGTCGACACGACCGGTGCCGAGGTGCTCGAGCACCTCCTCGACGACCTGGGCGACCGCGGCATCACCCTCTCGTTCGCCGGCATGAAGGGTCCCGTGAAGGACCGGCTCCGGGACTACGCCCTGTACCAGCGGATCGGTGACGAGGGCTTCTTCCCGAACACCATCTCGGCGGTGCAGGCCCACGAGTCCGGCCGCTGAACGGCTCGGCGCCGGACACCCTCATACGCTTTTTGTTTCGTGTATTGTGAAGCGTACGTACGCACCACGGAGGACCGCATGCCGCCCCAGGCCGAGGCGCTCGCCGACTCGAGCACCACCACCCCGACCACGGTCCCCGTCACCGTCGCTCACGGCGACGGCATCGGCCCCGAGATCATGGAGGCCACCCTGCGCGTCCTCCAGGCCGCCGACGCCCCGCTCCGGTTCCAGACCGTCGAGATCGGCGAACGCGCCTACCTCGACGGACACACCTCCGGCATCACACCCGAGGCATGGGACGTCATCCGCTCCAACCGCGCCTTCCTGAAGGCCCCGATCACGACCCCGCTCGGTGGTGGCTACAAGAGCCTCAACGTCACCATCCGCAAGGCGCTCAACCTCTACGCCAACGTGCGGCCCTCCAAGTCCTACGCCCCCTTCGTCGCCTCCCCCCACCCGGGCATGAACCTCGTCATCGTCCGGGAGAACGAGGAGGACCTCTACGCCGGCATCGAGCACCAGCAGACCGGCGAAGTCGCCCAGATTCTCAAGCTCATCACCCGCCCCGGCTCCGAACGCATCATCCGCTATGCCTTCGAGTACGCCCGGGCCTACGGCCGGTCCAAGGTCACCGCCATGACCAAGGACAACATCATGAAGCTCACCGACGGGCTCTTCCATCGGGTGTTCGACGAGATCGCCGCCGACTACCCCGACATCGAGTCCGAGCACCAGATCATCGACATCGGTGCCGCCCGCCTCGCCGCCCAGCCCGAGCAGTTCGACGTCATCGTCACCCTCAACCTCTACGGCGACATCCTCTCCGACATCGCCTCCCAGATCGCCGGGTCCGTCGGCCTCGCCGGGTCGGCGAACGTCGGTGACCGCGTCTCCATGTTCGAGGCCGTCCACGGCTCGGCGCCCGACATCGCCGGCAAGGACGTGGCCAACCCCTCGGGCCTGCTGTGGGCAGCCACCCAGATGCTCGTCCACCTCGGCTTCGCCGACACCGCCGAGACGGTCAAGAACGCCTGGCTCGCCACGCTGGAGGCCGGCATCCACACCGCCGACATCCACCGCGAGGGGCTCTCGGCCCGGCGGGTCGGGACGTGGGACTTCGCCGACGCCGTCATCGAGCGGCTCGGCGAACGCCCCACCCGTCTCACCCCGGTCAGCTACCGCGGTGGCGGCATCGCCATCGAGCCCAGCCCCGAGCGCACCGTCACCAAGGAGCTCGTCGGCGTCGACGTCTTCTGCGACTGGTCGGAGCCGACGAGGCGGTGACTGACGGCGTTAATCGTGAGCAGGGCAAGGCGCCACGGCGGATCACCGCGGCGCGTTCCCGGCGCCTACCGCACGCTACGAAGCACCGCCGC